>CAZYCB010000365.1:0-3105 GCA_964645735.1 uncultured bacterium
ACACCAAAGCGACAAATACGTAAACGAAAATGCGTGGTCTCATGCGCACTGAACCTCCTGTGACAAGGGGGTACGACTGGAACGACACCGAGCGGATCGATCTGTTCAGATCACAGGAGGTGCGCGAGCGCCGTGGGGGTAAGAGAGAAGAAGAGTCCTGGCAGATTCGTCGTCGGGAACCAGCTCGCCGAATGGAACGAGCGGACTGTCTGCCTCTAATGTTGCACGGGCGGCCTCTATTCGGGCCGAGGCGAAGAGACAGAGCGCGCAGTGCGCATCTCCGCCGAGGTCGGAGTGATGGTGGTTCTTGACGAGGTACGGCGCGCCGACGAACAAGAGCACCGCGACGAGCGCCACAGCGGCGAGCGACGCTGTGCGCCGATGGGTACGGGAATTTTCCGTTGCGAAGATCATGAGCGGCCCACCTGGGAGCACCAAGGTTTTCGGCACGGCCGTGACGAGGTCAGAGTGAGTGTAAGGATAAGGGAAATCGCAGACTTGGCAAGCTCCAAATCGGTTCGGAAGGCGGTCGATGAATAAGGGGTGTGAACACGAGTCGCGCTGTCTTCAGTGTCGGCCCCCAGACGGGCGAAAAACGAGCTCTTGACAATTATGAACATATGTTCATAATTGACCCGGAGGTGCGGAGAATGCCCAGGCCGTTCTGTTGCCGACATGTCGCCGGAAAACCGGCAGCTTCGATATTCAAACCCATCGCTGTGCCGGTGCGCGAGCTCGAAGAAGTCGTGATGACATTGGACGAATTCGAAGCCGTTCGGCTCGCAGATCTCGATGGGCTCTATCAAGAACAGGCGGCGGAGCGGATGCATGTTTCCCGCACGACGTTCAGCCGGATAATCGACTCAGCCCATCGGAAGGTAGCGGACGCCCTTGCGCACGGAAAAGCGCTTCGCATCGAAGGCGGTCCCGTGCATATGGCAAGTGGTCGCTGCTGCCGGAGGAGGAGAAGCCATGAACATCTGCATTCCAATAGATGAGGACAAGGGACTTCAGAGCCAGGTGTGCGTTCACTTCGGATCCGCGCCGGCTTTCCTGATCGTGGATACGGACAGCGGAGAATGTCACGCCGTCCCCAACCAGAACCAGCACCACGGCCATGGAATGTGCACCCCGCTGGCGTCGCTCCAGGGTGAACACATCGATGGCATCGTCGTCGGCGGGATCGGCATGGGCGCGCTCGACAAGCTCGAGGCCGCAAACGTGCGCGTGTATCTATCCGAGCAGGCAACGGCCGGCGAAGTGGTCGATGCCTTCAAGGCCGGCGCTCTCAAACCGATGGATCGAAACCGAGCTTGTGCGCATCGGGGACACGGCCATCCATGAGCTGATCCAGCCCGCGCCTAGGACGGCCACAACCACCCAAAAGTCCCGGCGGTCAGGAGCGCATACACCAGACCGTCGAACGTCGACTTGACCGTCGAGCACACGGAGCGCTTGTACCAGATCGTGTTCTGCCAGAGCGCGGCGGCGTAGCCGATGAACGCCGTGCACCCGACGAACCGGAACACCGAGAGGTAACGATCTCCCGGCTGCAGCGCCCGGCTCGCGATGTACGCGGCGAAAATCCCGACGACGATGCAGTAGACGAACCAGAGGACCAGACTCTTGCCCATCGCCGGGGGACCGCTCTTGATCACCGTCATGACGAGCACGGGACCCTTCGTCATCTTGTCGGTGAATTCGGGTGACTGCATGTTCTTCAGATCTCCGGCGTAGGGAATCGCGTAATCGCCGGGCGGGATTTTGAACGGGCGAAGGGCCTCCATCACCTTGTCTTCCTCGGGCAGCTTGCGGAAGTCTTTCCGGTGGTAGGGGAGCATCATGTGGATGATGGAACTCACGACGAACACGATCACGGCCGAGAGCAGAATCGGGAACCAGAGCGACAACAAGGAAACCATAATCGCCTCCTGACGGCTGACGGGGGACGAGCCGGACTTCCCAGCGCCGGACCGAACTGTCCGTGACGATAGGCGATCCTGTTTAAGGGCGTCTACGTATTTCCGGATGGGCTTCGCCCGGGCAAGAGTAAGGCCGGCCACCCAAGGTGGCCGGCCTCTGTGTGAGGGGCCAAGTACGAGCAGCGGTTTACTCGCTCTTGCCGCCCGCCGCGGCCTGCGATTCACCTCTCGCGCACTTGAGCACGTCGTCGGCCGGCATGAATTCCGTGCCGATCCCGAGGCGCTTCGCCGGAATGCCGAAGGCCAGTCCGAGGAGTTGCGTGAAATACATCACCGGCATGGAGAGATTCGTTCCGAACTCGTGGTTGACCTCGATCTGATACAGCTCGAGGTTGATCTGGCAGAGCGGGCACGCGGTGGCGATCACATCCGCCCCTGCATTCTCTGCGGTTTCCAGCAGCGCACGGACCATGGAGAGCGCCGCCTTCTTGTTCGTGATGATGAGCGACCCGCCGCAGCACCGAAGCCGCATGGGATAACTCACCGGCGTTGCGCCCATCGTTGTCAGAAGGTCCTCGAAGAAACGCGGATCTTCAACGTCTCCGATAACGTCGTCGGGCTTCCGGGGACGGATGAGCTGACATCCGTAGTACGGAGCCACCTTGAGATTCTTGAGAGGCCGTTTGACGTTTTTCTTGATTTCATCGAGGCCGACTTCATTGACGAAGATGTCGATGATGTGATTGACGTTGATCGCTCCGGTGAACTTCAGTTCGTCCGCCTCGAGAGCGTAGTTGACGTGGTCGGCAAGGTCCTTGTCGTTCTTCAGGCTCTCGTTGGCGAAGAACATGTTCTTGAAGCAACCGCTGCACGGCGCCACGAGGTCGAGCCCCTGCTTTTCCGCCATGGCCAGATTGCGGGCGCAGAGCGTCGTCGCCAGAATCTCGTCCACATGGAAATAAGCGGTAGCGCCGCAGCAGTTCCAATCCTCGATCTCTTCGAGTTCGACACCGAGCACGCGCGCCGTCTCCATCGTGGAGACGTGGTAGCTTGCCGCCATCTTCTCGAGTGAGCAACCCGGGTAGTAAGCAAATTTCTTCATTCGACACCTGCCAATGGGATGATTCTGCCAAGCATGCGGCGGAAACCCTTTATCCGTTTGATCCTCGACGGCATCATGGAG
>CAZYCB010000366.1:0-8772 GCA_964645735.1 uncultured bacterium
GCGCGGGCGCCCGTGGCCGCCACCCGCGGTGGGAAGCCGAGGGAAGCGGAGCGCAGGGTTCTCAACGACCCCGCAGCACCCATTGCCCCCACCTCAGCTCACCCGTTTGTGGAACCGGATCCACGAGAACGAGAACATCGACGCGCCGAAAATCACGAGAGCGAGCACCTCGGCGCGCAGCGACTCGAGTCCCGCCCCCTTCATCATGATTCCCCGTACGATGATCATGAAATACCTGACGGGGTTCAGGTAGGTGAGCCACCGGACGACAGGGGGCATGTTCTCGACGGGGATGAAGAAGCCCGACATGAGGATCGCGTAGATGGTGAAAAACCAGGTGAAGAACATCGCCTGCTGCTGCGTGTTCGTCATGGTGGAGATGAGCATTCCGACGCCGAGCGTGGTGAGCACGAAGAGAAAAGAGAGACCGTAGAGCAGCGCCCACGATCCGGCGAACGGGATCTTGAACCAGACGATTCCGATGGCGAGGGCGATCGAGAACTCGATGTAGCCGAGAGCGGCGAAGGGAATGATCTTCCCCAGAATAAGGGCGGGCACGGGAATCGGAGACACCATGAGCTGCTCGAGCGTTCCTCTCTCCCTCTCACGCACGATGGCCATCGCAGTGAGCATCGTGGTCACCATGGTGAGAAGTATAGCGACGATTCCGGGCACGATGTAGTAGACGGATTCGCCCTCGGGGTTGTAGAGGATCCGCTGCCGGAGCACGACGGGAAAGCTCGCTCCGGAGAGCCGCTCGCTGAACTGAAACGCGATGAGATTCGCGTAGCCGGTGGCGATCGAAGCGGAGTTCGCGTTGGCCCCATCCGCGACGAACCCGATCATGACGGGCTTCGAGTTCCGCAACGCCTCGGAAAAATCGTTCGGTATGATGAGATTGACGTTCTCTTTTCCCGTGCGGAGATTCTCCTCGCTCTCGAGAAGAGGGATGGGGCTCACCGAGGGGACGAAGTAGTCTCCCGCGGACATCGACCGGACGAATTCGCGCGAAAGCTCGCGCTGATCGTAGTCGTAAACGGCGGTGTACACGTACTTGACGTCCGTGGAGATGGCGTACGCCAGTACCATCATCTGCACAACGGGTACGAGAAAGATGAGCCGGAGCGTGAACCGGTCGCGACGGATCTGATGGAATTCTTTCACGACAAGCGCAAGAATCGCCTGGATCATTTTCAACCTAGCTTCAGTTTGAACCTTCTCACCGCAAGTCCGAGGAACACCGCCGTCAGTAGAACGAGCGCCAGCGCTTCACGCCACAGGGCCGGGGCGTCCACGCCCTTGAGCATCACGTCGCGCAGTATGACGATGAAATGCCGCGCGGGAAGAACGAGTGAGAGATACTGGAGCGCGACCGGCATGTTCTTGATCTCGAAAATGAACCCGGAGAGCATCACGGAAGGCATCACCGTCACCATGAGCGCGGTCATCATGGCGGCGAGCTGATTGCGAACCACCGTTGAGATCACCACGCCGATCGAAAGGGCCGCGGTGACGTAGATCGTTCCGAAGAAGGCGAGGAGAAGGTACGAGCCCTCGAAAGGCACCTTGAAATGGAAGACGGCGAAGAGGATCACGAGAAGGCCGTCGATGAAGGCGATCCCGATGTAGGGGATCACTTTTCCCGCGATGATTTCCCTCGGCGTCACCGGAGCGGTCATCAGTTGTTCCATCGTGCCGGTTTCCCTCTCGCGCACGATCGTTATCGACGTGAGGAGCGCCGAGATCATCATGAGAATGATGGCGATGAGCCCCGGAACGAAGAAATCGGGCGACCTGAGGTCCGGATTGTAGAGGACCCGCGGGGAGATCCACACCCGGGGGGCCGATATCTGGGCGGACACGTTCCGCCGTACGAAGTCGAAGAGAAGCACGTTCGAGTAGTTCGTCGCGGCGGCCGCCCGGTTGGCGTCGGAACCGTCCACGACGAGTCCGACCTGATACGGCTCGCGCGTCCGAACCGCCTCCGAAAACCCGCGGCGCAGCACGAGTACGGCGTGCGCGTCCCCCGAGCGGAGGACGGCTTCGAGGTCGCCGAGCCGCGGCGCCGAGAGCGATGGGGTGAAGTAACCCGACTGGAGAAAACTCGCCGTCAACGTGCGCGAGAGGGTCGTCCTGTCCTCGTCGACGACGGCGAGCTTTATGTTTTTCGTGTCGAGATTCACCGCGTAGCCGTAGAGAAGCGTCATGAAGAGCGGCATCGCGATGGCGATGGCCAGCGATTTCGGGTCCCGCAGGATGTGGCGGAATTCCTTGCCGATGATGAAGCGAGTCTTGTTCATACTCTATCGATGCTCGTGATGAGATGGATGAACGTCTCCTGCAGATCCGCACGTTCGTATTTCCGAATGAGCGCCTGCGGCTCGCCGATCTCGACGATCCGGCCGTTGTGCATGACCGATATCCGGCGGCAGTACTCGGCCTCGTCCATGTAGTGCGTCGTCACGAAGAGCGTCGCCCCTTCGTCGGAAAGGCCGTAGAGGATGTCCCAGAAGCGGCGGCGGAACACGGGGTCCACGCCCGCCGTCGGCTCGTCGAGAAAGAGGATCCTCGGGCGGTGGAGAAGCGCAGCGGCGAGGGCGATTCTCTGCCGCCATCCCACCGGGATCGAGCCGGTGAGCCGGTCTATGAACGGAGTGAGTTCGAGGTGGCTCTCGAGCTCGGCGATACGGTCCTTGAGGGCGCGGCGCCCCAGCCTGTACACGGAGCCGTAGAAGACGAGATTCTCGCGTCCCGTCATGTCCGTGTAGAGCGAAAACTTCTGCGACATGTACCCGATGCTTCTCTTGATCGCCTCGTTTTCCTTGCGGATGTCGAACCCGTTCACCGTTCCCGTGCCCGAGGTGGGGAGCAGAAGCCCGCACAGCATCCGAATCGTCGTTGTCTTTCCCGCACCGTTGGCTCCGAGGAAACCGAAAATCTCGCCCCCGTCGACGTCGAGGCTCACGTGATCCACCGCGCGGAACTTACCGAAATCCTTCGTCAAGTTGTCGATGGCGACGGCGTGTCCCACGGTTCAACCTTCCATCATTTGTACGAACACGTCTTCCAGCTCGGGCTGCAGGAGCTCGGCGTCGGCGGAAAGCCCGGCGCGAGCGAGTTTTTCTCTCAGGGCGTCGATGGAATAGCCGGGCGGTCCGTAGAAATGAACCGACGAGCCGAAGCGGCGTGCGGTCAATCCTTCGACCTCACGCGCCCGCGCCATGAGATCCGGGGTCGGCGTGCTTTTCACTCGAAAGACGGTCCCGTGAAAGCGGCCGGCGATGTCGACGGGGGTGCCCTCGGCGAGTTTCTTGCCGCGGTGGACGAGTACGGCGCGATCGGCGAGGCTGACCTCGTCCATGTAAGGAGTGGACACGAGAATCGCGCTCCCGGATTGCCTCAACGAGAAGAGGATCTCCCAGAACTGCCGCCGCGAGAGAGGATCCACCCCGGTCGTCGGCTCGTCGAGGATGAGCACCTTCGGATCGTGGACGAGGGCACAGCTCAGGGCGAGCTTCTGCTTCATGCCGCCGGATAGCTTGCCCGCGCGTCGTCCGGCGAAACGTCCGAGCCCCGAGAATCCGTAGAGCCCGTCCTTCTTGGCGTCAAACTCGCTACTCGAGAGTCCGAAGAGACTCGCGTAGAAGCGGAGGTTCTCCTCCACGCTGAGGTCCGGATACAGGGAGAACGATTGAGGCATGTACCCGAGTAAGGGCTTGATGCGGTCGAACTCCTTGCGGATGTCGTACCCGGCGATACTCGCCGCACCCGAATCGAAATCGACGAGGCCGGCGAGCGATCGAAAGAGAGAGGTTTTCCCCGCGCCGTCCGGGCCGGCCACCGCGAGGATCTCCCCGTCGTCGAGATCGAGATCGATCGTATCGACGGCCTTGATCGGGCCGTAGGTTTTCGTGAGACCGCGGACTTCGACGATCACTGCGGGAACCTCACCATGACGGGCATCCCGATCTTCAGGAGGCCCTGCGGGTTGGGGATGTTGACCTTGACCGCGTAGACGAGGTCGGCGCGGGCCTCCGCCGTCTGGACGTTTTTCGGCGTGAATTCGGCCTCGTCGGCGATCCAGACGACCTTGCCGCCGAGGGGTGCGGTCTTCCCGTCTTCGAGGTCCACAGCGGCGTCACCGCCTAGCTTGACGACGGGGAGGTCCCGTGCGGGCAGGTAGATCTTGACCCACACGGTGTCGATCTTGGCGATTTCGACGATGGGTTTTCCCGGCGCGAGCAGTTCGCCCGGCTCCGTCAGTTTGTCGATGACGACGCCCGAAACGGGCGCCGAGGGGTAGCAATCCTCGAGCTGTCTCCGGAGGAGGGCGATCTCCGCCTCGATGCGTGCAAGGTCGGCCTGTCTCGCGGCGTACGTCACCTGGGCCGATCGTCTTGCGAGCTCGCTCTGCTTGTACCGATTTTCCGTTTGATCGTACTGCTGCTGGTTGGCCGAGCCTTTTCCTATGAGCGCAGCGACGCGATCGAACTCCTTTCGTGCGAGCCCGGCGTCGTAAGCGGTCTGATCGATTGCGATGCGCGCGATCTCGACCGCGGAGACAGCCGATTGCTGCTGCGCGCGGGCCCTGTCGATCTGGAGCTTGATCGTCGACGAATCGATGACCCCGATCGTCGTCCCCGCCGCGACGGCGTCGCCTTCGCCGGTGTAGAGCGCCTCGAGGCGGCCCGCGGTTTCAGCGGAAACGACGACCGATGTCGCCTCGATGAAGCCCGATCCTCCGATTTCCCGCTCGCCCCGATCACATCCGATGGAGAAAGAGAGCATCATCGCGAGCGCAATCCACGTGTACGTTCTCATCCTACAGTCCTCCCCGGATCGCGTCGGATCCGACCGCGTACAGATAATCCGTGACCGCGGCGAAGTACCTCAGCCGGGCCGCCTCGAACTGCTGCTCCGTTTGCGTGAGATCGGACTCGAGTTCGAGAAGGCGATTGACGGCCATTTGCCCGGCCCTTTGCTTGTCCTCGGCGAGAGCGAACCGTCTCCGGGCGATGTTCAGTTCGTCGCGCGTGATTCGATAGACCGCGTACGCCTCCTCGATGTTGTTCCAGGCGATGCGGGCTTGAAGGGCGAGCGAATCCTCGAGGTCCTTCCGTTTCATCTCGAGCGAGCGGACCTTCTCGAGCGCTTGCCCCGATTCCGAGAACTCCTTGCCACCGAGGTTCAGGTCCCACGCCAGCGTGAGGCCGAGGAACCACGCGTCCTGCCAGTTCGTCTCCCTGTCGCCGATATCCGGTTTGACGAGCGCGTATCCGCCCATGCCGCTGAGAACGGGGAGCACGTTGGATTTCACGATCGCACGCTGGTAGCGCGCCGACTCGATCTGGTGGTCGTAAACGGAGAGCTCGGGACGGCGTGCGGGTTCGCTCTTTTCTGCGGGGCGAACCACGAGTGTCGGGTCAGGTTCCGGTATGGCCCCGGTGGGAACGATCGAGTCGGTCTCGGCGGCACCGAGAAGGCGGGCGAGAGAAAGGCAGGCATTTCGCCGCTCGTTTCGCGTTTGCTCGAGAAGGCGATCGACCCCGCGCTGGGAGACCTCCGTCTCGAGGATGTCGATCGAATCCGCCATCCCGACGGCGAAAAGATTCTGGACGTCCGTTTTGATGATGGCGATGCGCTGCGCCGACGCCTCAGCTGACCCCACCGTGCGGTCCGCGACGAGAAGCCCGATGTACGCCTGGCGGCAATCGTAGGCGTTCGCGAGCTTCGTCGCGGCGAGCTGCGAGGAGGCCGCGCCCACGTTCGCGCGCTGCCGTCGGATGTCGTTCGTTCGGCGCCCGCCCGTGTAAAGCGGGTAGCTGAGCCGCAGGTTCGCCGCGTATATCTCCTGCCACGCCGCCCCGATCTGGATCGGTCCCAGCGCGAGGGGGTCATCCGGCCGGTAGCCGAGCACGTTGCCGCCCGCTGCGAGAGACGGGAACCACGCGTCTCTCGCAGCGCGGAGTCCGTGTTCCGCCGAGAGAGAGTCGTGGTACGCTGCCTTGATGCCGAATGCGTGCGTCTCGGCGGCTCCGATGGCCTCGGTGAGCGAGATGCGGCGTTCGGCGCCCCGGGCGGGCGTCGACACGACGACCGCAGCTAGGAGGAGAAAGCCGAGGCGCGCGGCCTTGCTAGCGTGTCTTGATGCCGTTGAGAAAAACATCGACCACCTCTTGCGGCCGTGAACGGTTGAAGATATCGTCATTTTCGATCTCCCAGACGGATGCCATCATGGGCGAAAAGAGAACGTAGAAAAAATTCATTCCGATGAACGAGATGACGGCATGGGCCGGATCCACACGTCGCAGGGTGCCGCTTCGGACGCCCTCGTCGATCAACGCCCGCAACCTGCGGGGTGCCTCGACCTCGAGAATCGTGCGTGAGAACATCGCGCGCATGCGCTCACCGCCGCTCGCCATCTCGCGAAGAACGATCGGCCGCAGCTCCGGAGTCGTGGCGAACACCTCGCTGTAAAACCGCGCGAGCTCGGTAAGGCGTTCCTCGAGGGTCATGTTCTCCGAAAGAACCCTGTCGATGAACGTCCGGGCGGGTCCAAAGAGCTCTTCGAGAATCGTCTGGTAGAGGCGTTCTTTGGAGGCGAAATGATAGTAGATCATCGCCTTGTTCACGCCGGCGGCCGCGGCGATTCTATCCACACGAGACCCTTCTAACCCCTTTTCGGCGAATTCCTTGCGGGCACTGGCGAGAATTTTCTCTCGGGTCGTCATCAGCAAGTCCCCTATCTCAATTAACCGACCGGTTAGTCTAACTAACCATACGGTTAGCAAGAAGCCCGCCGCCTGTCAAGGGCAAACACCGGAAAATTTTCGGGGCGGAAACGATGGGAGGCGTGAAAAAGAGTCACTATACTGCCTAGACGAATTGATGCGCGATTCGCGTGAGCGACGAGACGATGGGCCCCGGCGCCGCTGCGCTGAGGGGTCGGGATCGGCGACACGTCGTATGGAGGTTCTGCATGCCCGGGTTGATCGTGTGCTCGTGGTCGGCTGACAGAGAAGACCGGGCTTTACCGTTATTCGAGAAAGCCCGTGCTGGCTACGCACGCCTTCAGGGTCTGGAGTGTTCGGGGGAAGAGCGCGGGCACGGGTGGAAGGCCGCTCGTTTCGCCGGCGGGAAGTCGCCCCACCCCATCTTCATGAGGAGCGCCTCGGGAGAAGCACTCGTCGGCGTTGCGGGGTGGTGTTTCCACGCCGGGAGGCCGTATCACTCGTGGCCGGCCATTGTCGACGAGCTCGCAATGGCGTCTCCGAGCGGCCGCGAGAACATTCTCGACCGTCTTCAGGGACAGTTTGCGGTCGCGCTCGTCGATCGCAAGCAAGGAGAGATCGTCGTCGCGGGCGACCAGCTCGGCGCCTATCCGCTTTACACGATGGAGCAGGACGGGATCGCCTGGGCCAGCACGTCGGCGATCGTTCTCGCGTACGCGGTCCGCGCGAAGCTCAACCTCGTGGCGCTCCGGGCGCTCTTCATGGACGAGTCGCTCCGCAGCCCGGGAAGCGCGTTCGAGGGAATCAGGAAGAGTTCTTTCGGTGAGCGGCACTCTTTCAAAGACGGGAAAATACGAACGCGCCGCGTGTGGTCTCCATTCAGAGAGACGGTGACGAGAAAGCTCGGCGACGCCATCGACGGCGGAATCGAGCTGCTCGAAGAATCGTGTGACCGGATGGAAGAGGCGTGGCCCCGCTGGGTCTCCGATCTCACCGGCGGGCTCGATACACGCCTGCTCCTGGCGGTCGCGGCGAAACGCAGACAGGCTCCGCACACGACGGTTAACGGAAGCTCCCAGGATCTCGATGTCATCGCGGCCCGGCGGACAGCGGAAAAGCTCGGATGGCCCCTTCTTCACATCGAGAATCCGGCGGACTGGGGACAAAACAGATGGGCGTTTTTCCAGCGGGGCGTCGCTCTGGCCGACGGAGAAAAGCCGGGGCACGCGATCGACCGCGCGGTCCGAGCGAAGACGATTCTTTGCGAATCGTACGACGCGTCAACGGGAGGGGCTGGCGGGGAGTTCTTTCGCGACTTCCTGTGGCAGCAGGAGCCGACGCGCACTGGCAAGACGAGCGAGGTGAATGTCACGCGCCTCGTGCGTTGGATGTTCACGTTCCATTCGAAGCCCGATATGAATCTCTTCCGCTCCGACTGGAGGGCCCAGTACAAAGAGGACCAGATCCGCGCGGTCCGCGACATCATTGACCTCGAGCCCGATGCGCTCAATACAGCGAAGCTGGATGCGATCTTCCTCTGGAGAGCCACCGGTCACAACGGCCGCTACGGCGGGGCGCTCTTTCCCGTCATCGCTTCACCTTATCCATTGTTCACGGCGAACGTGGTTGAATACGGGTACACGCTCCCCTGGAAGTTCAGATTGCGGGGCAACTTCGAACGCCATCTCATCACGCGAGCGTATCCAGAGATCGCCTCGTTGCCGACGTGGCACGGGGGGGCCGCCAGGCCGATCACGATCCGTCATCCGCTCCAGTACGCGCACTACCACGCCAATCTCGGCGCGAAGCTCTTCCGGAAAATCGGCCGGCTCGCGACGAAGAGCACCTTTTTTGCGCCCCCCACCGCCCGGCACACGCTCTCCGCGTGGGACACCGACTTCGTGAAAGTCCTCGGGAGGGAAGGTTTTCTCGACGTCGAGAACCTGACGACGAGAGAGCTCTACAACACGGAGTACCTTCGGGAATTCCTGAAGCGTTCCGCAAGGGAAGACTTCAAGGGCTTCGGGCAGCTCTACACGAT
>CAZYCB010000367.1:0-3334 GCA_964645735.1 uncultured bacterium
AGCGAGATAAGGCCAGGGACGAGGAGCGGGATGAACCCTAGCACATCCAGAGGCTTGGACTAAAGGCAACATGAACCGTTGGGCAAGGGATCCGAAGCGTGTAGGCGTATGTTGCAGGCCGTCTTCTACTAATTCCGTCCACTCAGGATTTGATGCTCCGCGTGTCGAACAGTAACGCTGGACCTCCAGCGGGAATGTCGATGTTGCAGATTGAAAAGGGAACGTAATGGGTGAAGTGGAGAATTATCGTAAATCTGGGCAGAATAATCCCGCGATGGAAAACTCGATTCTGATGCACTCAGAATCAAGCAGCCCGTAGTGTCCGAAAACTCGATCGCACTTCAGCGCAAGCGCTTGCCGAAGGTCTGATACACTCGCTGCATGATTGGCAGCATCCATTTTCAACTTTTCCTGGCGACGTTGGCCGGCTGGGTCGGTCGCCAGCAGACGGCCGTTATCACGCACCTGATCGAAGAGAACCGCGTTCTGAAATAGCAGTTCGAGTCGGGCGGGAGGCGTGTCCCTTCTACGTATTCTATCCACAGGGAATGACGGGACTTCAATCGCCGCCCGGCGCTTGAAAAACACCCCGGGCTTACTGATCCACCGATTTCATGTCACTCCCCGCCTACTCCTTCGCCGCGAATGAAAAATGTTGCTGGACCGTCACCCACCGGCCGTCCCTCTTCTCGAGGACGCCGGTCCAGCGAGTGTTCTCCCAGTTTGCGGGCTCACCCTTCCATTCATTGATGTCGTCGAGTAGACAGTAGAACCAGGCGACGTCGCCCGACTTCGAGAGTTTGATCGTTAGGTTTCGGATCTCGCAGCGGATCGCCTTGAAATCCGGGCTCCGCCAGAATGTCTCCGCCTTCTTGAATTCCTCGAACCCCTTGACGACGGCGCCGTCCGGGTGCACCTCGAGGAAGTCGGGGTCGTTGGCGATGACGCTGTAGAGGAGACGGAAGTCCTTCGTCTGGGCCCAGCCGATCGAAGCCCGGATGGATTCCTCGATCCGGCCGATCTCGTCTTGCTCCCGGACGGTCTCGTCACTCTCGCCGGCGCCCGTGGCTGCCGGGTGTCGATGCGCGGCCACTTCCCGGGCTACCGCGTCGCAGATCTCCTTGACCGGCGCGCTCTCGAAACCATCCCCGGGCGGGGGGCCGCCGCCGCGAGGCCCTATGAGGACGCGCTCCTTGACCAGGGTCACTTCCTCGGGAAAGTCGGCTTGTCCGCCGGGGAGGGCGGCAAAGCCGGCGGCCTCGACGACGAAGTTCCCCACGCAGAATGACGCGATCACGAGCCCTGCCGCGTGGGCGTCTTTCACGAATTGCAGGACGATCGGGTTTGGGTTGAATTTCCGGAACTGCGGGCCGCTCGGTATGATCAGGCAGTCGTATCCGGAGAAATCCTTCATGTCCGGGATGAGGATGTCGCTCCGGAGCACGATGTCGCGCGCCTTGTTGTAGCAGCCCCGATATTCGGTATCGACGCCGACCCGTTTCATCGTCCAGCCGCGCGCCTCGATCTCCTTCTCGAGAGGAAAATAGGCGTTTCCGAACCATTCGCCGAGGAGGACGAGGACGTTCAAGGGCCGCGGCTCGTTTTCGGAGAAGAGGGGACTCGCCCCTTGTCCGAAGAACAGGAACATGACCAGGCCGACGATCGAACCCATTCTGAGTTTCCGTTTCATGGCTTCCGCTACCTCCTTACAGGGAATCGAATCCCTATTCATTCTCCCTCCAATTCGCCCAGTTTATCCTTCGAATTCTGGAGAACTCGTTTTTCAAAATCGCTGACGCCGGGATTCAGCTCCACGGCGAGCTTGTAGTAGTTGATCGCATTCGCCTTGTCCCCCATCGCCGTGTACGCCTCCGCGAGGCTGTCATGGGCGTTGAAAGATTTCGGGAAGCGCTTGACGTTGTACAGGAGGATCTCGACGGCCTTATCATACATCTTCCGCTGGATCATATTGTATCCCATGGCGTTGATCTGCGCTTCAGGGAGAATGCTCGATGCGTCGAGGCCATAGCTGCGCCATTTAGCTTCAACTGCCTTCACGTGCCGGTCCACTGCTTCCATATCGGCGTTTCTGAGGAGTTCATCAGGGACCTTCCAGCCACTGAAGATAAAAGGAAGTCCATCGTAGATCGTCCTGCCCGCCATCGAGCCGTGATCCCCCTCGACCGATGCGCTCTTCCAACTCAGGCCGGCGAACTCCTGGGTCTTCATCCATTTTTCGAGCTCCCTGAACGTGTCGATGGTCAGCTGCTGCTCTCCATTTCCGACTGTCATGTAGAGGTACTTTTCGTTCAGAGTCTTCTCCTTCGCGAATCTCTCGATATTCTTCAGCCAGTACTGGTCGTTGTTCTGGAACCAAGGGCTCCCCGCGAGATATCCGGCGAACATGTCGGGGCTATTGAACATCGTGTACATGGTGAACAAGCCGCCCACCGAATGGCCGTAGAGAATTCTCAGGGTGTTTGTCCGGTAATTCGTTTCCACGAAGGGTATCAGCTCTTCCTTGAGAAACCGTATGGAGAGATCAGCGCCTGCGAGCGTGTCGGCGCGCTCCTCGAACGGGGTCGGGACGTAGCCGTTGCCGAGCTGGGGCACTCCGACAACGATCATGCTCGGAATGTCCGTAGTACGCGAGAGAAGCTCGATCGTTCCGCAATCGAACGTGAAGCTGAAGAACGAGTTCAAATCGTAAAGTACCGGGTAGCGGGCCGTGCTCTGGTTGTAACCTTGCGGCACCCAGACCAAGACGTTGACGTTTCTCTTGAGGATCTTGGAATCGAGCGGAATGGATTTTCCGAAGACAATGTCGGTTCCTTGGGGCTGGGCCATTGCCGCCGGGTTGGGGAGGGAAACGGCCAGCAGGCCCAAGACGAGCGGCAGTACAACGGCACTTCTGAAAAGACTCCTTTTCATGGTGACCTCCATTCGAGAAAGACCCTTGTATGACGATGACTACGATACCCCGGAAGGGATCGTCGGTGCCGGCGACGCGCAATCGCTTGCGGTTCGAGGGGCTCGCGGCTTCTGTTAGCTCTCTCCGACCTGCCCCCAGGCGATGGTAACACACCTGTTGTCGATGGTCTGATACTTTCGGACACTACGCGATAGACAGCGCGTGCCAGTCGTCGAGCTTCGCAAGGCCGCGTAGTCCATGCGCGACCAAAATACGGGGCATCGTAAAATGGTCTTGACTGTTTTACGACATATTATAATAATGGTCAGGTATGAAAACCAGAACACGACTCTATGACGCAGTGCTGGACAACCATCTGGCAAGGTACCGGCAAATGGTTTTTGTAGGCGGCCCGCGTCAGGT
>CAZYCB010000368.1:0-4448 GCA_964645735.1 uncultured bacterium
CCCCTCGTCCGTTTTGTCCAGCGTGAAGAAGTACCTGTACCCCTGTTCGAGACTGCCGAGCCCCTCGGGATTCAGTTCCTCGGACAACGAGATCTGATAGCATCCCAGCGCGAACGCCAGTGACGCCAACACGAGCAATCCTGATATTCTCATCGCGTGCTCCTTTTCCCTCCTGGGGACCCAGGGGAAGTACCATTAGATTTTAGCAGTTGACCCCCCTCTTGTGGAAGGCTAGACTTTCCGAAAATTGGACTTCGCGATAGAAGGCTAAGGAGTGCGTCGAATGGCATTCAATCTGAAGAACAGACATTTCCTCAAGCTCGAGGATTTCACCGCCGGGGAGATCCTTTTTCTCCTCGATCTCTCCAAGCGGCTCAAAGCGGCGAAGTACGGCGGATACGAGGAGCCGCGCCTCGAGGGGAAGAACATAGCGCTCATCTTCGAGAAGACTTCCACGCGCACGCGGTGCGCGTTCGAAGTTGCCGCGTACGACCAGGGCGCTCACGCAACCTATCTCGGACCTTCGGGCTCTCAGATCGGCCACAAGGAATCGATGAAGGACACCGCGCGCGTTCTGGGGAGAATGTACGACGCGATCGAATACAGGGGATTCGGTCAGGAGATCGTCGAGGAGCTCGCCAGATTCGCGGGCGTTCCCGTGTGGAACGGACTCACGGACGATTGCCATCCGACGCAGATTCTCGCCGACTTCATGACGATGATCGAACATACGGACAAACCGCTCCGGGATGTGGCGTTCTGCTACCTCGGTGACGCGCGGAACAACGTCGCCAACTCGCTGCTCGTCGGAGCGAGCAAGCTGGGAATGGACGTCCGCTTCGCCGCGCCGAAGAAGTGCTGGCCCAAGGCCGATCTCGTAAAGCGCTGCCGCGCGATCGCGAAGGAGAGCGGAGCCAGGATCCTTCACACGGAGTCGGTCAAAGAAGCCGTCAAGAAAGTCGATTTCCTCTACACGGACGTGTGGGTCTCGATGGGCGAGCCGGCCTCGAAGTGGGAGGAACGAATCAAGCTCCTCAAGCCGTACCAGGTGAACCGGAAAGCCATCGATCTCTGCGGCAACCCCGACGTGAAGTTTCTCCACTGTCTTCCCGCTTTTCACAACCGCGAGACGAAGGTCGGGGAAGAGATCTACCAGAAGTACGGGCTCGACGGCGTGGAGGTTACCGAGGACGTCTTCGAGTCGAAACACTCGATCGTCTTCGATCAGGCCGAGAACCGCGTTCACACGATCAAAGCGATCATGGTGGCGACGCTCGGCTAGCTGGAACGACTCCCATGTCACCCGAGGACGCCCGAATCAGACTCGAAGACGGGAACGCGCGTTTCGTGGAGAACCGCGCCGCCCACCCCCATCAATCCCCCGAGCGCCGGAACGAAATCGCCGGCGGACAACACCCCTTCGCGGCAATCCTCACCTGCTCGGATTCGCGCGTGGTACCCGAGATCCTGTTCGACCAGGGTCTTGGCGACCTTTTCGTTGTGCGTGTCGCGGGGAACATCGTCGATGACGCCGTACTGGGAACGATCGAATACAGCGCCGGTCATCTGAAGGTGTCCCTCGTCGTCGTTCTCGGACACACACGGTGCGGCGCAGTGACAGCGGCCGCATCGGGTGCGTCCCATGCCGGTTACATGCGCACGCTTTGCGAGGCCCTCGAACCCGCCGTTCGCGCGGCACGAAATGAGGCGGGCGATGCCGTCGAGAACGCCGCCTGCCGGAACGTGACCCTCCAGATCGAGCGGCTCCGCCGGGCGCAGCCGACGCTCTCCGAACTCTGCGAGACTCGCCGGCTCCAAATCGTCGGAGCGATATACGATATCGGGACCGGCGCCGTCGACTGGCTGCCGGAGTGAAAACGAAGCGGCGTC
Source organism: uncultured bacterium (assembly GCA_964645735.1). GTDB lineage: Bacteria > Krumholzibacteriota > Krumholzibacteriia > WVZY01 > WVZY01 > CAZYCB01. The sequence goes on from CAZYCB010000368.1 coordinate 1,891, forward strand.
CCGGAAAAACCGGGACGCCGCACGAGCCGCACGAATCAACCCCCCCAATCTACACCGACGCACCCCTCACGGACACCGCCGAAACGACCTGCACGATCGTCAGCGGTACGTATCCTTGATGAAGCCCCAGGAGTCGCCTTCGACCGGGACTTTCTGGCATGTGAAGCATTCCTCCTGCTCGAGGAGGAGTTCTCCCGCCGGTCCGAGGAACTGCACCACGTAGCAGCAGAAATCCGGATCGAGCAGGAACGCGAATTCGCCCTTGGCGCTCCCTGTCGCGATGCAGTTGCTGGCCGACGTCCAGTCGGCCCCGCCGAATGCGTTCAGCGTACCGGTCCAGCCAGCCGGGGAATCAAGGCCGATGATCTCGCAGCGAGGCAGAACCGGCAAAGGCTCCGGGATGACATGAATCCCGCACACAGGAGCGGGCAAGCTGAAGTTGACAACGGTGAAGTATGTCCATACGTTGTACGGCGGCTGCGTGCCGACAGCGAGACACGAATCTTGCACGACGGACGCGTCCGCGTGCGACACTGCGGGAACGAGTCCGAGAATCAAGAGCGGGATGCTCAACACCACTAGCAGTTTTCTCATCAATCCGACTCCTCTCGTTGGTTCCGACGCTGCGGTCCTGTCACTTGAAACGCGTTCCCCGGAACCCTTTATTTTTGAAGCAGCCACATTGTACACGAAAGTGGCCTATCGTTCAACGAAAACCCACGTTTCGCCTTGATATGGAACAGTAGAACTCTTGATTTGAATCAAGTCAACCCTGCGTGGCGATTCGGCGGAGGGTCTGGAGTTTGGCCAGCGTGATGGACTTTCTGTCGAGAACGATGAGCTTTTCGCGGGAAAACGCGTGAAAGACACGCGAGAGCGTCTCCCCTTCGATCGTGCATACCGTAGTCGTCACCACCGCTTCGGCGGTGGCCGCGTACGGCTCGTCCGCAACGATCGCCCGGTATCCCAGCAGCTCGCCCGGACCGAGAAGCCGTATCAAGAACCGCTTCCCTGCCCTCCCTGTCTTGAAGAGCTTCACGACTCCAGTGCAGAGGCAGTAGACAGCCAGGGCCGGGTTTCCTTCGTAGAAGATGACCTGGCCGCGCTCGTACTCGTGGGGGATTTTCTTTCGATCGAGCTTGAAGAGCTACGAACCCGTGAGGGAACAGAAGACACCCCGCGCTCGCCACGGCGCGGCCGCCCGGCCTTCGACCCGTGGCGCAGGAACGGTTCGCGATGCCGCCGTCTTCTACCAGCTTTTCACGATCTCGGCGAAGCACTCGAGCCCGCTCGGTATCACCGCGCCGTAACCGTGGCCCGGCCGCGTCCACGCTCCCGCGAGGTAGAGATTCTCGATGGGGGTCTTGTGCCCGAGCCGAGTCTGCCCCGAGTTATCGAGCGTCTGATCCCATCCGTAAATGGCGCCGCGGTAGTTCCGCGTGTAGCGGATGTTGGTGAGAGGAGTCGCGACTTCCATTACTTCTATGGCGTTTGACAGACCCGGGAGAAATTTCTTCTCGGCTTGCTCGATGAGTACTCGGGCCATTCGTTCTTTTTCTGCACGGTACGCCTTCTTGTTGCCCGCCCAGTAGTCGGGCGCATATTTCTCCCACGGCTCGTACCCCTGGAGAGTCAATATGTTGGCCGTGTTCTTGCCCTTTGGCGAGTACCCCTCGAGGAGGTTGTCGTATAGGGCCAACCCGTAGCCGGACGACTCGACATCGGCTCTCCGTGCCGCTTCGTACCCCGCATCGTCGTCGTAACCCGTCGCGACGAAGATTTCCGTATCCTTGATGCCCGCGTCACGAACGAGATCCTTCTTCAGCCCGAGGAATACCTGAAAGCTCGACAGGCTCACGCTGTAGCGATCGAGCTGGGCGAGATAGTCGGCGAAGGGCTCGGTGCTCTCCAGCATTGAATGGAACGTGTCGTACGCGTTCGCGTTGGACACCACGGCTCTCGCCGTGTACACCGTCCCGTCCTTGGTGCGCACGCCCTTGGCGGCACCCCCCTCGGTGAGGATCTTCTCCACCTCGGTCTTGAGCAGGACCTTCCCTCCGTGCCCCTCGATGAAACCGACGAACGCGTTGCTGATGTTCTGCGACCTCCCGCGCGGGTAGTATCCTCCTGCCTCCATGTAGCCAATGGCGGGTATCGCGTAGTAGAAAGCGGCGAGTTTCGAAGGCGGCAGGCCGTAGTATCCCCACTGCGACGAGACGATCGCCTTGAGCTTGGGGTTCTTGATCCTCGCGTCTACCATCTGTCCCCACGTTTTCGCGTAATTCTGGAAGAGGAACGGATAGTCCATCGGGAACCGGCTCATGTCCACCTGGCCGCCCGCGGCCGAGAATTTCCCGATGTCCCCGACCAACCCTTTCATGTCGCCGATGATGGCCTTGATACCCTCCGCCTCTTCGGGAAAGTACCCGGTCAGGAGATCGATGTACGCCTGTATGTTTTTCTGCTCGACGCGAAAGTCGTAGTCGGGAAACACGGCACGATAGAGATTCGGATGCGCCACGAAATCGACATCGGTGATTTCCGGAAAACCTGGAATG
>CAZYCB010000369.1:0-4784 GCA_964645735.1 uncultured bacterium
GCAGCGTCCGCGCGCTCCGCCATGAGATCGAGGTACACGGATTCCATCTCCGTCACGTGCCGATCGAGTGTGAACCAGCGCTCGAACCGCCGCCGCCCGTTCTCGCCGAGCGCGCGTCTCAGATGCGCGTCGCCGACGAGGCGTTCGATGGCCTCGCGAAGCGCCTTCGCGTCACCCGGAGGCACGAGGAGCGCCGCCTCGCCGTCGGGGGCGGCTTCGGGAACTCCGTCGATGCGAGTCGCCACGACCGGACGCGAGCACGCCATGGCCTCGAGAATCACGTAGGGCATCCCCTCCATGAAAGACGGCGAAACGAGAAAGTCCGACGCCGAGAGAACGCGCTCCACGCGCTCCGCAGGCACGTCGCCTAGAAAACTCACGGAGCTTTCGAGAGCTTTCTCCCTCACCGCACGCTCATAAACAGGCCCGTCATCGCCTGTGCCGATGACGATGAGCCGCCAGCTCCCGCGGCGAATCCCGCCGATCGCATCGAGGAGAACGCCGAGACCTTTCCGTTCGATGAGGCTCCCGACGAAAGCGATCCCCACCGTCCCCTCGCCGAGACCGAGCTCGCGGCGAGCGCTTTCCCGCCGCTCGTCCGCACGCGACCCGTACGCCGCGGGAATCCCGTTGTACACGACGCTTATCTTGTGTTCAGGAACCCGCTGGCGGCCGGCGAGAAACGGAACGTTCGAGCGACAGATCGTGAGCACGCGATCGACGTACGCGTACGCGAGACCCTTGACCAGAGCCCTCTTCCACAGGTACTCCACGCGCGGCAGGTGTTCTGTTACGGCTACGCGCGCGCCTGCCGCGCACCTCGCCAGCGGAGCGAGAAGTCCCATCTGACCGCCGTACGGGCCCGGCATGTTGATGTGGACGATGTGCGGCGCCATCGCGGAAAAACGCGACATGACGGCCAGGGCGTGGTGAGGGCGAAACGGCATGTTCATGGCGGTACGAACGACTTCGACATCGCGCGCCGCTAGGCTCTCGCACCACGCGTCGAGAGCGGCCCCCGTCCCCGCCAGCACGTACGGCTCGAAGATCGTCCGATCGAGTCCCGCCGCGAGAAGCGAAATGTACCTCTCGGCACCGCCCGCATACGGGGCATCCACCGCGAAGCACACGCGTATCCGCGATCCGCGTCTCTCCTTCGCCGAACCCGCCGCAGCTCGCGCCCCATCATCGCACGACATGCTGTCGCACCTCGATTTTTGCGCACGGCTCCCCGACATAGGAGTCGTCGTTGAATAGGAAATCGCGTACGGAGAAGTTCGCGAAAAGCGGCTCTTCGACAAGCTGCCACTGGACCTCATAATCGGTCTCCCCGAGGCCCACGGGAAGGCGGATCTTGAACTGATCGAAGCAGTCCTCGTTCTCCCTCCACTGCGCCGGAGCAAAGTACCCGTCGAAGGGCCTGCGATCGATACGGAAGCGGTGAAACGCGCCGCCTCTTCGCTCCCGGTACCGTCTGACATATTTGTCTCCGGGGTACGGCTTCGCATGCTCGAAGTACTTCGTATCCTCGAACCGAAGGCGAAGCAGCAGCGGGAGCGAGGGGAGTTTCCCCGGAACTCTCCGGTACGCCACCGTGACGAGGATCTCCTCTCCAGGGAGGGCCCGGCCCGGCTCGACACGCATCGCCGTCACGCGAGCCGGTCCGCCGCCTTTCGATCCCCCGCACGACGGCATCTCGAACGGAGGCGGCTCGAAAAACGGGACAGCAGGATCCCACGAAATTCTCTCGAACGCCGTGCTCTCGACTTTGTAGATGGTGATGTCATCGGTCTCGTAGACGCGTTTGAACACCCCTTTCCATGTTCCCAGCTTGGCATCGAGGATGGTCTTGAACCGCGGATCCCAGTCCGCGAGAAAATCGTGGTACGGCTCTTCGAACGCGCCGTTCACCAGGACGTAATCGACACCGTACATCTCGACGACGTCGAGGGTTTTCATCTGCGATGTGTAGGGCGACATTGCGGCTCCGACCGCCGCCAGCCGCTCGAGCGGCTGCGGGTCATTGGGGCTCCCATGCTGGCCGAGCACCGCCACGACCTTCGCGTGCGAGAACGCAGCCAGCGTATAGCTCGTCAATGCGTCGCTCAGTACGACGCTCCCGTCCGGCGTCTTCTCGTTGATGAACTCTATGACGCCCGCCACCTCCTCGGAAAAGAGGGGAGTCCTCTCGTGGAGGTCGGTGGAACGGACGTCGCGGAGCCAGCCGTCCGCGCTGATGACGAACACACGCGCCCAGAGAAGGAGAACGACGGCGGCCGCGATCTTGCGCGGGATGTTCCCCGCCCTTCCCCACGAAATCGCCGTGCCGATCACGAGCGACGTCACGATGAACGAAGGGATGTTGAGCACCAGCCGGTGCACGAGGTAGAGCACTTTGTCGTAGAGAAGCGGACACACCAGAGGATTGAGCGCGGTGACGATCGGCGGAATGCTCAACCCCAGGCTCATCAGGGCAAACCGCCGGTGCCTCTTGAGAAAGGGCAAGAACGGGACGAAGAAAAACCCCGCGAAGAACAACAGGCCGTTCTTCCTCACGATCTCCGCGGGACTCGGGACGAAAAACCTGTCCCCGATGTCGACGAAATAGAGGAGCCGCTGCGGGTGAGTGTGGAGGAAGTTGGCCTCTCCGTACGAGGTCGCGAGCTTCCAGAGAACGGCGACGCCCGCGCAGGCCGCCGTGACCAGCCCAACGGTCAGAACTCGCCGTCCCGTGAATCCGAAGGACTTGTAAAACAGGATGAACCCGGCCCACGCCAGCGCGCAGTGCATCGCTACACCGACGTGAACGAGCGACCCCCCGAGCACCAGGAGCCCCAGGAGGACCATTCCCCTCGATCCGCTCTCGCGTGCGGCGCCGAGCGAGACCGCGACGTAGAGCCATAAGAATATCAGGGAGACGTTCTGCCCGTGAGCCATCGACTCAAGAGCTTCCCTGCCGATTCCCCCCTGGAACAAGAGGAAGAGCACGACGGCGAACGCGACGTAGCCCACCCCCGGGAGCAGCGCGGAAGCGAACAGCACGAAACTGAGGAACGCCATCGGTCCCATGAATACGGGGAGCCGCTTCCAGACTTCTAGGGGTTCAACCTTCGCAAGTACGACCGTGGCGGCGAGGAGGCGATGCAAAGTCCCCATCCTGGGATCGTCCTTCTGAACGACCGCTTCGTCGCCAGCGGGGCGGGCGACGACATCCTCGGGAGAGAGCGTGTTCTGCGCGATGATCCTGCGGAGAAACCCGACGTGTGCGAATGCATCCCCGCGCGGGTTGACCGCGGAGGGGAACGCGTAGAAGAAGACGCCTATCACGAAAGCGATCGCGAGCCAGAGGGCCGCGAACCGTCCGAGCCCGTTCCGAGCCGATTCGTGTGCGTTCTCACCGGGCCCCGCGTCTCTTTCGGCCGGCCCCACTTCGGAGCTGACACGCCGCCCGCGCCGTAGAGACACCAGGAGCGACAAACCGAACAGACCTGCGCACACAAACTGGAGGACCCCACTGTACGTCCGGAACGACACGTTCCCCATCCAGCAGATCCAGGTCGTTATGACAAAGACACTGATGCCGCAGGCCAGGGCGAGGGGTACGCGCCACACAGGCGAACGTCGGGGCATCGTGTGCCGCAGGAGCAGCTCGCCCGGGAGGAGAGAAAAAAGGGCAAGGACGGCGAGAACGCGGACGGAGGGCGGAAAGAGGTCCAGAAGCCCCGACGAAACGAGCCCGAGGACCACCAGCCCGACGAGGGAGAGGGACAACATGCCAGAACGGTTTCCTATTGGAACCTCTTCTTCAGAAGGAACAGCAGGTTTCTGAAACCGTCGCGCCATTTCTCCAGTTTCACATCACCGATCCTCCGGCGGTACTTGATGTGATGCTCCCCGAATCGTATCTCCTTCGAACGGATCGCCTCGATTTTGATCTCTTCGGACAGCGGCATTCCGTCGCTCGTGAGTTTGAGAAGCGGGTAAATCTTCGTTCGATAGACCCACATTCCCGACTGGGAGTCCTTGATGTTCCTCCTGTACAGGAGCAGCATGGATGCGGTGAGGATCAGGTTGCCCACCTTGTTCGCGAACGTCATCGCTTCGGGATTCTCGAGCGGAAACCGGGAGGCCGACACGAAATCCAGGTTGTTGTCGGCAAGGTAATCGACGATCTCCTCGATCTGATCGGCCGGGTACGTGCCGTCCCCGTCCATTGTGACCGTGATGTCTCCCGTGGCCGCCGGCAGGCCCGCCTTGTACGCAGCGCCGTAGCCTTTTCGCTTTTCGAAGACAACTCTCGCGCCGAGTGCCGCAGCAACCTCGCCCGTGCGGTCCGAGCTGTTGTTGTCCACCACGACGACCTCGTCCACGCTTTTCGGGAGCGAGCGGATCACATGCTGGATCCCCTCCTCTTCGTTGTAGCACGGGATGACGACGCTGATTTTCAAGCCTCTATGCATCGAGATACCTCCGCAGCCGCCGACCGGCGTTTTCAGCTGACAAACTTGAGCAGTCGATTCACCGCCGGGATCGGCACCGATCTCAGCATGTCCAGCTCCACTTTTCCCAGGAGCTTCATCTTCTTCGCCGTGAACATCACGACAACGCACGCCGCCGCTGCGGCCAAACACAGATCCACAACCCCGCGAATCAGACCCGCGAAAGGCAGCATAACGAGAACGGGACTCGACGCGAGGAAGCATCTCCCGATGAAACGGAACGGGATTCGAATGCCCGAAACGTACCTGCCGAGCACGTACCGGTAGAGCAAGGGAGACGCGGCG
>CAZYCB010000370.1:0-1514 GCA_964645735.1 uncultured bacterium
TCCCGACGAACGTCGAGAACATCCGGTACGTCCAGAGCAGTGACAACCAACCGGTGCAGTGGAACGTGGACCTCAAAGCAGAGAAGTTCTTCGACATGGGGATGTTCGATCTGTCGATCTTCGTCCAGGTGGACAACCTGTTTGACACCGAGAACGAGCTGAGCGTGTACGCCAACTCGGGCCGCGCGCTGTACAGCATCGACCAGGTGCAGAATCCCACGAGATTCCAGAACCTGAGCAACCGTATCTCCCGGGGTGACCCGGGCATGGTGCCCCAGAGCTCCATCGACAACTACTATGCGAACCCATCGAATGTGAGCCGGCCGCGGCTGGTGCGGCTGGGCGCATCGATCGTATTCTAATTATGGCATTCACGAAGATGGAACGGTCCATGACGCATATCCGAACCGCTCTGCTGTTCTCCCTCGTCCTCCTGCTCGTGTCGGCGTCCGTTGCCAGAGCGCAGCAGGTCGACTGGAAGAACTTTCACCCCCATAAAGTCGACCCGCAAACCGCCGCGCGCCTCATGGAGGAGTACGGCAGGATGATGGAAGATGCTCTCGCGAAGATCGAAGGCGATCCTCGCGAGGAAAAGAGCCTCATCATCAACGGGAACAAGATCACCACGATCGTCTACAACACCGGGACGATCACGAGACCCAACACCCTCTATAATACTGCCGACCTGGTCTGGAACCGCCTCGGATACGGGTTCGAGTTCACCCCGATCGTCGGCGGCGAGGTGGTGGATGCCGACGGGCGCACAGCCCACATCCTGAACGACGGCATGTATCTTCAGAGCGAGGGGGACTACGATCCCAACGGCGTCATCCGCTGGGGCTGGCTTCCCAAGCCGGGATACGCCGCGCCGGAACCGAATCGCGACATCGCTTCCTGGAGCGCACGCTCCAAGGTCGGCGGCGACCTGACCCGCCGCCCGCCGAGCTGGCCGGAGTCGTGGTACAACCCGATCCTGGGCCGCTACGTGTGGCCGGCGTACCTCGGGAACGACGCGAGCTCGCCGGACGAGGAGGTCTATTTCGTGACCGATGACTACTCGAATGCGGAGTTCAAGTACTTCCCGTTCCCCGACGACTCGTCGAAGCGCGGGCTCGGCCTGGACCTCGAGTGCCGGTTCTTCCAGTTCAATAACCCGCTCGCCGAAGACATAATCTTCCTGGTGTACCGAGTGACAAACCGGAGCCCGAAGACGCTGGATAGAGTTTATTTCGGGATGTACGGCGATCCTCATATAGGCGGCGGCACGTTTGACTTCGGCGACGACCTCGCCTACTTCATCCCCCCGACGGGACCGCGCGCGGAGGGGTACGCGCAGCGCGCCAGGAACATGGTATACGCCTGGGACAACGACAACAAGGGTGAAGGCGGCATCGTGCCCGGCTATTTCGGGTTCAAGTTCCTGGAATCGCCAACGCACTCAAGCGATGGCGTTGACAACGACGATGACGGCATCGTTGACGAAAGCCCGTTCAACGACGCCGGCGAATACATCG
>CAZYCB010000371.1:0-4514 GCA_964645735.1 uncultured bacterium
GTGCTGGTAAAACCAGCTGATGATCCGACCCGGGCTCTTCGCGAATTCCGGATCGGAGGCCTTTTTCTCTTCGAACTCTCGCGCGAGGGCTTCGTCTTTTGACAGCATCTCGCGCGCCTTCTTTTCCATCACGTACGCGTCCGTGTACTCCTTCTGTTCGAAAATCGCGTCGAAGAAACCCCACTGAACGTAGGAGTCCGGCCCCATCGGTTCCAGAATGTGAGCGGCGACTTGCGACCGGCGCTGGGCCATGTCGACCACGACGGATCCCGCGGGAAAGTCCCGCGTCTCCGTGATCGGCTCGGCGTCGAACGTTGCCGGATGACGCCCCTCGTACGGGGCCTGCTGCCATTTGGCGTTGGCGAAGCGGTACGAGCCAACCTCCAGCGTCGCGGGTTTCTCGAGCCGCTCGAACCGGATTCCGTGGACGGCGAGACGATCGATCACGCTCGTCCATTCCGGAGGGATGATGTACGCCTCGGGGAGCTGCGTGGTTACCGTGACGTTCTGCTTCGAGAAATACGGGATCCTGAACGTCTCTGGTTTGCCGGTGAACTGGTACCACGTCCCGCCGGTCAGATCGCTCGTCACCGTGTCGTACGCGACGCCGGCGAAATCGATCGTGAGGCTTTCCGACCTGTCGAGCGCGAAACGAAGGGGAAACGGCTGCTCGCGAAACTCCCGGCTCGCCGTCCAGGCGTCCGCGGCGTCGATGGCGTCGCGGAGTCCTTTCCGTTCGCGGCCGAGGAGTTCGATCGTCTGCTTGAACATCTCGTACGTTCCGGTGACGCGCACCGAGTAATCCTTGAGCATGTGCGTCTCGGCCAGAACGCCGGGCCGGTTCTGAATCGAGGTGTACCCCTGAGCGAAGCGCGGAGTGCTCACCCAGTTGACGATCCCGCTCTTCGGGTCGGGCCACCTGACGAGGTAAACGTAGGGGCAAAGCGGATACCCGGCCGCGGCCATCGTCTTCTCCATGCTCGCGACGTATACATCGCGCGCCCAGCTGGTGAGAGTGGGCGCCATGTTGCCGAAGACATCGACAATGTAGGTCATCACGTACTGGTAGTCCGCACCGTCCGTCGTGTGCGAATCGACGAAGAAGTCGGGCAGCCACTCGTTGAAGAGCCTCAGCCACGAGCGCATCTCTTCGCTGTCCGCCTTGAGGTAATCCCTGTTGAGATTGAGACCGTTCGCCGTCGTCCGCCACCCCATCTCCTCCGGTCCGTTCTGGTTGATCCGGTTGTAGGGACCAAAGCGCTCGTGTCCATCGACGTTCAGGATGGGGATGAAAAGGACCGTCACATGCTCGAGCAGTTCCGGGAACCGTTTCGTCACGGCGATATCCCGGAAAAGCATCAGCCCGGCATCCTTCCCCTCGATCTCTCCCGAATGAATACCCGCCTGCAGCAGCACCACGACGTCGCCTCTCTGGCGCGCGCGCTCGGCTTTGGCGGGCGTGAACACAGCGTCTTTGCTGGCGATGAGGAGGGGAAGGTCGCGCCCGCGGGCGCTCTTCCCGAAGCTCGTGTACTGGATCCACGGAGACGCCGCGTCGAGACGCCGGCAGTAGTCGACCATTTCGGCATACCTGGGGGTGGCTTTCTTTCTGGATTTCTCGTAATACGTGTCCCAGTTCTCGTCCGATCGGCCGGCAGCCGCCGCGTCCGCCGAAAGTGCCGCAGTCACGCACAGGAGGACGACGATTCCGAACGTGAAGAAAAACGTGTTTCTCATGTGTTTGACATTCCTTGGCTGCGGGTGAGGGTCGTCTCAAGCCCTTCGCGGGAGCGACTGAGGATCGCCCGCCCCCAGGCGGGAAACCGAGGGAAGCGGAGCGCAGGGCTTGAGACGACCCTCACCCGCAGCCTCATATCAATCAAGCACCTATTTCGTCTCATCCTTGTACATCAGAACGTGGACCTTCCCGTCTTCCTTCACCCATCCACGGTACATTCCGCCGGTGTTGAAGGGCATCGCGACATTCCCGCGCTTGTCGAGCACGATGATGCCGCCGGTCCCGCCAAGCCCCGTGAGTTTTTCGTGAATCACCATGGTCGCCGCCTTCTCGGCGCTCATCTTTTTGTACTCCATGAGCGCGGACACGTCGCGGGCGATCCCCAGCCGTATGAAGTACTCGCCCTGACCGGTCCCCGAGACCGCACAGGTGGTGTTGTTCGCGTACGTTCCAGCGCCGACGATCGGCGAGTCCCCCACCCGCCCGTGCATTTTGTTCGTGAGCCCGCCGGTCGAAGTCCCCGCAGCGAGGTTGCCCTGCGAATCCAGAGCGAGGGCCCCGACGGTGCCGAAGGCCGATGGTTTCACCGCAGGATCCACGAGCGACGCGCCCTGCTGCTCCTTCGCGTTGAGCAGCTCGTCCCAGCGGCGCTGGTCGAAGAAGTACGAGGGTTCCACGATGTCGAGACCTTGCGCCGCGGCGAAGAGCTCCGCGCCCTGACCCGCGAGCAGCACGTGTTTCGACTTGTCCATGACCGCACGCGCGGCGCTGATCGGGTTCTTGATCGTCGTCACGGACGCCACCGCGCCGGCCTTGAGCGTTTTGCCGTCCATAATCGACGCATCGAGCTCGTTCCGGCCGTCCGCAGTGAAAACGGCGCCCTTGCCCGCGTTGAAGAGCGGCGAATCTTCGAGAATTCGTATCGTCGACTCGACCGCGTCGAGGGCTGACCCGCCGCTCTGGAGAATTCCCATTCCCTTCTCGAGAGCTTCGGTGAGCTTCTCCCTGTACGCGCGCTCCCGCTCGGGAGTCATGTCATCCCGTGAAATCGTACCCGCGCCGCCGTGGATCACCATCGTGATTTGAGGCTTCTTCGCCACTTCGCCTCGCGGCCCGCACGAACTCACACAAAAACTCGCCGCGAGAACCACAGCAATGAGAATGCGCGCGCAGAACGTCTTCATGATCACCTCGCCAATCTTGAGAGAGATGAGAGTTACATCACCGCCACCATACGGTTCGGATCAGCATACCACACGACCGCGGGCTCGAAAACACAACCGTGGAATTCGCGCACAGAACTCGTCGCGGCGACGAGAGCAAAGATCAGAGATGGACGTTGATCAGAGGGAGAAACCGTGCCCACGCGGGGTTGTTCCCCGCCACGTTCAGAACACCGAGCTGCACGCCTCGCAGATTGCCTGCGATGTTCACAATGCCGATCTGCGCACCGACCATATCGTGTCTGACCCGATTGAAAGCGGCTCCAGCGAACCACTTCGCATCGCTAGCCTGGAAGAAGACAGCCGAGAGGGCCACTCCGCGAACCGTGTCAGCTCCGATACCCAACCCCCCGATCGCCACCCCCGTCATGTCGTTCGCCCCGCATCCAACGCCGCCGGCAAAGAAACCCGTCAACTCCTCCCCGCCCACACCGATTCCCCCTAGCCCGATCCCCTTGATGTCATCGCCGCCCACGCCGATCCCGCCGATGAAGACACCGCGGAGCTTTTCGCCGCCGACTCCGATTCCCCCGACGCCGATCCCGCTAAGCGTGTCCGCCCCAACCCCGACGAGACCCGCAGCGACACCCCGGATCATGTCGGCACCGATGCCGATTCCCCCGACCATGATCCCGTCGAATTGGCCCCCTCCCAAACCGACACCACCGATAGCGATCCCCACCGCACGCTCCTCGGCCGCCACACCGACGAGACCGACGCTGATGCCCGCGATCCGATCCGCCGCGACGAAGATGAGCGCGAGATTGACTCCGTTCAGCCTTCCGGCATCCATCCCCACGAGGGCGAGCGAGAGGCCGTTCATCGTCCCGTTGGGGCTCTCCCCGGGCTTCCACAGCGTGAGATTGATCCCGTTGATCCGCTCGACCTGCTCGTCGACGAAGTTCAGCCGAAGGCCGGTGAATCTCTTCGAATTTCCGAGGCTCACGCCAACGTGGCGATACCCGAGATCCAACGACCCCGCGCGGGCCTCCGGAGCGGCCACCACACACGCGGCCGCGAGGGCGACGGCCAACAGACACCGGCTTTTCACCATCTTCTCTCCTCCACGAGCTTCGTGTACGCGACTCCGTTCGGCTCATTCGACGGCGCACGGGGAAACCGCCGGCCGCCGGCTCATTCGGCGAGCTTGCGCTCCTGCAGTCCCTGCGGGAGTTCGAAAACGTTCTTGTCCAGCTTCTCTTTCCGGACGGCCTTGACTTCCGACTTCTCGAACTTCTTTCCATCCCTGTACTGGACGACCACGACCGGAAATCCCTCGAACCCGCCCTGATCCACGTTCCTTCCTACCTGGAAAAACGCATTCGTCTGAGAGCTGATTCCCGAGAAGAGATCCCCCATCCCGCGGAGTGTCCGGAGATCCGCGTCCGCGAGTCCTATGTCGGTCGCCGCGGCCGCCCAGACGTCCTCGTACTTCGTGCCGTCGACGTACGACTCGTACTGCGTGCACCGCCACGTCTTCAGCTTCACTCCCGACGCGATCTTCTTGAAGTTCACGGCGATTTTGTTCCACCCCGCCGCTTTCAGCTGCGCAT
>CAZYCB010000372.1:0-1575 GCA_964645735.1 uncultured bacterium
TCCATCGTGTTCCGTCACGGGGATACGGACTTTCGGGAGGGATCCCGAACGCGTCGCCGCGTTCGTCGAAGAAACGATCCGCGGATACGCGGACGCGGGGGTTCTCACGTGCGTGAAGCACTTCCCGGGCCATGGCTCGACACATGACGATTCGCATCTGACGCTCCCGCGCGTGAAGACGACGCTCTCGGAACTCGAAGCGAACGATCTCGTTCCGTTCAGACGCGCCGTGGAAGCGGACGTGGACATGGTGATGATGGCCCACGTGGCGTTCTCGTTCGGGGAAGGAGCCGGCGAACCCGTTCCCGCGAGTTTCGACAGGCGGCTCATACAGGGAGTTCTGAGGGACAAGTTGGGATTCAACGGCGTTGTTATCACCGACGCTCTCGAAATGGAAGGGGCGCGGGTCCACGTGAGAGCGAGGTACGGCGGGCTTGCGGGAGGATTCGAACGCTCGATATTGGCCGGCGCGGATCTGCTCCTCTATTCGGCGCCCGTTCCCGAGCGGATTGTCACTCAGAAAAACGGCGAACCGATGATCGCCGTCGACGTCATACAGACCATCATCGACACGCTCGAGCGGGTCGTGGACCGCAGCCGTATCGACAAGAAACTCGAGGAAGCCGCAGGGCAAAACGAAGGCGTGAAAAACCTCCTTGGGATACTCGACGCGTCCGAGGGGCGGATTCGTGCGCTCCGCGCTCGCGCGGGCGACGCTCCCGAGCAGACGAGGGCGAAACGCGAGGGGAACGTCATCCATCTTCACGACTACTCGGTTGCTCCCGCCGTGTACAAGACGGCTGCCGAAAGGAGCATCACTCTGTTGCGGGATCCGTCGCGGTTCATCCCCGTGGGTGCGGGGCGGAAGTGCGTCGTGCTCCCCGTCGAGTGCACGGCGAGCCAGTCGTTGAAAAAACAGGATGTGGCGTCGTTCGCCGATGCGCTGTGCAGGAACTTCTCGGGATGGGAGTCGTTTCGCCCGCTGGTTGGTTTCGAAGAAGACGGGAAGGGCGGCGTCCGGCCTGTGTTCGAATATCCCCGCTCGACGGTCATCGATGCGGCGCGATTCGATCCGCGCCTTCACGCCGCTGCCGAGGAGTTCAAGCTGGCCAGAGGCCAGGTGCTCCTCCCCGTGTTCTCCGCCCGGGGCCGGCCGCCCGACGAGTTTCTCGAAGGACTGAACGCATTCGTCGTGAGGTACGCAGTGCCGCTCGTTGTCGTCACGGGATGGCCGATCATCGAGTGGATCCCCGATTCGGTGGGGTGCCTCCTCACCTACGGAACCTCGCCGCAGGTGTCTGCGGCGGCGTCCGCAGTGCTCTCGGGGAACGCGGAGGCTCGAGGGTCGCTGGATGCGGTGCTGTAGATGCCGCCACGCGTGGGCTGTGGGGACGGTCGCCGCCGATCTGCACCGGGGCAAAAGCGGATTGACAACGGGGGAGGGCGATGTTACCTTGGTTCCGGCGTTCGGCGCTAAGGCCTTCGAAAGCAAGCAATCGGCGGGGTCGTAGTTCAGTTGGTTAGAACGCCTGCCTGTCACGCAGGAGGTCGCGAGTTCGAGTCTCGTCGGCCCCG
>CAZYCB010000373.1:0-9092 GCA_964645735.1 uncultured bacterium
CCTTTTCCGTCGGGTTCAGTCCATTATCGAAGATAAGTCTCGACCTCTCAAGCGCCAGGCTCCACGGTTTGCGTTTCGGGGGGTGGTGAAATGCGGGACGTGCGGCTGTGGGATCACAGCTGAGATAAAAAAGAATCGGTATGTGTATTACCGGTGTACCCACGGGCGGGGAAATTGCGATGAGAAGGCGATTCGGGAGGAGAAGCTAGCGTTGATGCTCGGTGAACCTTTGAAGCGCCTGAGAGTGACGGAGGCGCGCCTACAGTGGATTTTGGACGCGCTTCGGGACAGCCATCGTGACGAGGTGGAGTTTCGTCGGCGCGAGGTGAAGCGGCTCGAAGAAGAGGTAGAAGAATTAGACCGCAAGATTGACCGGCTTTACGAAGATAAACTGTCGGGTATTGTGCCGGAGAAGTTTTGGGGGCGCAAGTTCCACGAGTACACGACGCGTCAAATGTTGGTCCGTGAACAGATCGAGAACCACGCGAGAGCGCGCTCGATTTATTTGGACGAAGGGGTTCGCATCTTAGAACTCGCGCAAAAGGCGTATTCGTTGTACGTTGGGCGGGATGCGTTTGAACAGCGGAAGATGTTGGATTTGATGGTTTCGAACTGCACGTTGCAGGGTGGAAAGGTGACGGGGGAACTAACAGAACTGTTTGGTATTCTTGCAGATGGTGCGGAGGAGGAAGAACAGTTGAGAGCGAACGGAGAGCCAGAATCGGCCATTAATGAAATCTGGCTCCCCAAGCTGGCCTCGAACCGCCTCTCTCCCGTCGATTACGCGTGGCCGACACGTGACAAGCCGATCAGCTACCCTCAATACCCCGCGGCCTGTCCGTCCTTTCTCGATTCCGAAGCGCCGTAGTAGACGTTGTGCGGAGCGTCGAACAAGATCGCTTGATACCCGCCGAAGCCATCGACGGTGTATGACACGTTATGCCCCATCCTCTGGAGCTCGCGTATCACCTCGGGAGAGAATCCGCTTTCGAGATAGACGATCCCGCCGTCGGTCATCCTTTCGCCCGTGGGTTCTGAGGATCCCTCGTGGCAGATCCTCGGGGCGTCTCCCGCTTCCTGAAGATTCATTCCGAAATCGATCATGTTCATAATGATTTGAACCTGCCCCTGCGGCTGCATCGTTCCACCCATCACGCCGAAGCTCATGAACGGCTTTCCGTCCTGTGTGATGAAGCCGGGAATGATCGTATGGAAGGGTCTTTTTCGCGGCGCATAGGTGTTCAAGCGCCCGGGCTCGAGATCGAAGAGTTCTCCTCTATCCTGAAGGATGAACCCAAGCCCATCGGGCGAGAGCCCACATCCCATGCCGCGGTAGTTGCTCTGTATGAGCGACACCATCGTGCCGCTCGAATCGGCGACCGTAAGATACACGGTGTCGCCTTCGTCGAGCGCCAGGTTACCTGCATCGTACCGAAGAGCCGCCCGCTGCAAGGAGATGAGCTCTCGGCGTTTGGCGGCGTATTCCTTCGAAATGAGCGCCTCGACAGGAAGCTCTCCGAACGCGGGATCCGCGATGAACTTCGCGCGGTCTTCGAACGCGAGCTTCTTCGCCTCCAAGAACGCGTGGATGTGCTCGACGCTTCCGAATCCCATCGCGCGAATGTCGTATCCCTCGAGGATATTGAGCGTCTCGAGAACGGTGATCCCCTGGCCGTTCGGCGGGAGTTCCCACACATCGTACCCGCGGTAGTTCGTCGACACCGGCTCGACCCATTCCGACGCATGTGCGGCGAGGTCGTCGCGCGTGAGGAAACCGCCTTCGCGTTTCATGAAGCGGTCGATCCTGTCGGCGATGCGTCCTTTGTAGAACACGTCACGGCCCTCCCGCGCGAGAGCCTCGTACGTGTCGGCGAGATACGGGTTCTTGAATATCTCTCCCTTGCGGGGCGCGCGGCCGTCGGGCATGAACGTCTCGCGAAAGCCCGCGAAGTTCTGAAGAAGCGGGACGCTCCTTTCCCAGTAGTACGCGATGAGCTCGCTCACGGGGAACCCCTCTCGGCCGTAGCGGATCGCGGGTTCGAGAATCTCTTCCATGGAAAGCGTGCCGAAGCGCGCGTGAAGCTCGAACCACCCGTCCACGCACCCCGGGACCGTGACGGGCAGAGGCCCGCGGGCGGGTATCTTCTTGAGCCCCGCGTTTCGGAACACATCGAGCCCGAGCGACGCGGGGGATCGCCCGCTCGCGTTCAATCCCCAGAGCTTCTGCGTTTTCGCATCCCACACGATCGCGAACAAGTCTCCGCCGATGCCGGAACCGGTCGGTTCCATGAGGCCGAGGGCCGCGTTCGCCGCGATGGCGGCATCCACGGCGCTCCCGCCTTTCTTGAGGACATCGAGCGCGATCTGGGTGACAAGCGGCTGGCTCGTGGCCGCCATGCCGCGGCGGGCGATGATCTCCGAGCGGGTGGCAAACATCCGGCCAGTGATGCGGTCCTGGGCGGGCGCAGACCCCGCGATCGACACGACGACGAGAACGAAAAGAACTTCAATAACCAAGCGGGCTTTCATCGAAACCTCCACGCGGTGTTCGGCCACGCGGCTCATCTGTTGTAAAGGGGGGTTGTCACTGTCAGCTGAATTGTATAAACTAAGAACAGGTGCAACGCAATCGACAATGCGATGACGGGTTCCTCCGGCGATGGCCGGGCCCCCGTCGTCGATCGCAGCGCGTTTTGGGGGGACAGCGTGTCATCCAATCGTTATAGCATAGGCCGTCCCACGCCATGGCTTCACGCGACCTTCCCCTGAAAGGGTGAGGCCCGTCGCTGCTATTCTGCAAGCGGAGCGAGCGCACCGTCGAGCACTGCGTGTTGACTCGACCGAGTGCGCCGGTTTCCGCCGGGCGTTACCCAGGAGAGGAGGGTCGTATCTGAATGACTAGCTACGCTGATCCCCTGGTAATCGTTTCCACCGAGTGGGTAGAACAACACAAGGACGATCCGAACGTCACACTCGTCGAAGTCGACGAGAACGCCGACGTGTACGAGCAGGGTCACATTCCTGGCGCCGTTTCGTGGAACGGGCAGACGGATCTGTCCGACAGATGCCGCCGGGACATACTGGGACCGTCCGAGCTCGAGTCGCTGCTCTCGAAAAGCGGCATCACGAACACGACGACGGTCGTGCTGTACGGCGAGAAAGACAACGGGCACGCGGCGTGGGCGTTCTGGCAGCTCAAGATCCATGGGCACCGGGACGTGCGCATCTTGAACGGCGGCAGGGAAAAGTGGATCGCCGAAGGCCGGCCGTTGACCCAGGCGGTTCCTGCGCCCGATCCGGTTGTATACAAGTCTCGATCGCTCAATCCGGAGCTTCGGGCGTTTCTCCCGCAGGTCAAGGTCGCGATGAAAGGCCAAACCTGTGTGATCGTCGATGTCCGGTCTCCCGAGGAGTTCGTCGGAAACGGTCCCGGGAGCGAGGGATCTCCCGAGTTCGCCCAACGCTCGGGGCATATTCCCGGGGCGAAGAGTATTCCGTGGCATCTCGTGTGCGAAGAGGACGGCAGCTTCAAAAGCGAGGTGGCTCTTCGAGAGTTGTTTCAGTCCAAGGGAGTCACACCCGACAAGGAGGTGATCACGTACAGCCGTGTGGGTGAGCGGGCGAGCCGCACATGGTTCGTGCTCAAGCATCTTTTGGGGTACCCTGTGGTGAAGAACTACGACGGTTCGTGGGCGGAGTGGGGTAACCTCGTCGGTGTCGCGATCGAGCAAGGGGACGAGAGACCGCCCCGTTGGGGCCGTCTCGGGGTCAATCCGCCGAAATAAACGGGAGTTATAGCAGTTCGAGGTTCTCGGCAAGCATGGGGCTTGTCCCGCGCCCGGCGCGATGCGCCGGGCCGCGGGACAAGCCCCGTTTGTCAATGGGGCCTTCCGATGGTATACTCAGCGGCCAGGTCGGCGACCGGAGACGCGGCGTCGCCTTGCAGCCACCCCAACGAACGAAAGGATGTCTCGATGAACCCCCTCAAGCAACTCCTCGAAGAGGGACAGTCCGTTTGGCTCGACTTCATCCGCCGAAACCTCATCACGAGCGGTGAGCTCAAGCGCCTGATCGACGGGGACGGCGTGCGGGGGATGACGAGCAACCCCACGATCTTTCAGAAGGCGATCGCCGGCTCGGCCGACTACGACGAGAGTCTCCGGCGGGCCATTCAGAAGAACAGGCCGAGCGACATCGAGAACCTCTACGAAACGCTCGCCATCGAGGACATCCGTATGGCGGCGGACGCCTTGCGCCCGGTGTACGACGACGCGCACGGAGCCGACGGATACGTGAGCTTCGAGGTGTCCCCGAAGCTCGCCTACGACACGGCGGGAACGATCTCCGAAGCCGAGCGGCTTTGGAAGACGGTGGATCGCCCGAATCTCATGATCAAGGTACCCGCGACGCAGGCGGGCGTGCCCGCCCTCGAAACGCTCATCGGGCGAGGGGTCAACGTCAACGCCACGCTGATGTTCTCCTTGAAACACTACGAGGCGATCGCTCAGGCGTACATACGGGGTTTGAAGAAATGCGAGCATCCGGAAAGGATCGCCTCCGTGGCGTCGTTTTTCGTCAGCCGTGTGGACACGGCGGTGGACGCCGCTCTCCAAAAAACCGGAACGCCCGAGGCGCTCAAGCTCAGAGGCCAGACGGCGATCGCGAACGCGAAGCTTACCTACAAACGGTTCAAACAGATCTTCGGCGCTGCGGACTTCAAAGCGCTCGCGTCTCGCGGCGCTCGCGTTCAGCGTCCGCTCTGGGCGAGCACATCGACCAAGAATCCCGACTACAGGGACGTCATCTATGTCGAAGGACTCATCGGCGCCGATACGGTGAATACGCTGCCGCCGGCCACGCTCACCGCTTTCCGTGAACACGGCATCGTGACGCCGACGCTCTCGCAGGGCGCCGACATGGCGGAGGCTCTGATCGCGTCCCTCGGAAAATTCGGAATCGACCTCGAGGCGATCACGGAGAAGCTCCAGGTCGACGGCGTGAAGCTTTTCGCGGATTCGTACGACGAGCTTTTGGAAGCTCTCAAGAAAAAAAGTGCTGGGCCCTTTCCAACCGCCTAGTCCATCACTGCGCGAACTCCGCCGGGAGCGGCCAACGGCTCGCTTCCGCCTGCGGAACCGGGATCGAAATGATTCCGTCCACGCGCGGCGTCATCCCCGAACATGGGAGGTAACCCGATGCAGATCGGTATCGTAGGCCTCGGCCGCATGGGTGCGAACATGGCCGAGCGTCTTCTGCGGGGCGGTCACTCCGTCGTGGGTTTCGATTTCTCGACCGTAGCCGTCGGGACTCTCGTCTCCAAGGGAGGCGAGAGCGCCGATTCTCTCGCGGCGCTGGTCGGCACACTCCCTGTACCGCGCATCATCTGGATGATGGTCCCGTCGGGAAAGCCTGTCGACGACACGATCGCGGGGCTTCTCCCCTTGATGACGAAGGGGGATATCCTCATCGACGGGGGAAATTCCTTCTACAAAGACACGCTCCGCCGCGCGGCGGACGTGCAGGCGAGAGGGATCTCCTACGTCGACTGCGGGACGAGCGGCGGTATATGGGGGCTCGAGGAAGGCTACAGCCTCATGATCGGAGGCGACGAAGATGCGGTCGCCCGCCTTCGCCCGATCTTCGAAACGCTCGCGCCGTCGCCTGCGAAGGGATGGGGACGTGTGGGGCCGAGCGGCGCGGGGCATTTCGTCAAGATGATCCACAACGGCATCGAATACGGCATGATGCAGTCGTTCGCCGAGGGGATGGCCATCTTGGAGGCGAAGAAGGATTTCGATCTCGATCTCCATCAGATCGCGGAAGTCTGGCGGCAGGGAAGCGTCGTCCGTTCGTGGCTTCTCGACCTTATCGCCAAAGCCCTCGAGGAGAATCCGGCGCTCCAAGGGATCTCTCCCTACGTCTCCGACTCGGGTGAGGGACGCTGGACGGTTTTCGACGCCATCGATGAGGACGTGCCGGCGCCGGTCATCACGCTCGCGCTCATCGAGAGGCTGCGCTCGCGTCAGACCGATTCGTTCGCGGACAAGCTGCTCGCAGCGATGCGGCAACAATTCGGCGGGCACGCCATCAAGCCAAAGGACTGACGATGTCCGAACTCAAAGTCGATCCGCACGTGTTCGTGGTTCTCGGAGGAACGGGCGACCTCATGGCCCGAAAGCTCCTCCCCGCGCTCCATCATCTGGCGGGCGAAGGGTTCTTCGACAAGCGGAGCATAATCGTCAGCGCCGCCCGAAGCCGCGAGTACGACGATCGAAGCTACCGCGAGTGGGCGAGGAAAGCGCTCGCGGCGGCGGGAGCGGCGGCGGGCGATCCGCCGAGCGGGTGGTGCGAAGAATGTCTTTTTTATCAGAGCGTCGGGAAAGAGACTCCCGAAGACTACGCGGCGCTCGCGAAACGCATACGGGATCTCGAAAGGGAACACGGGATTAGTGGCAACCGCGTTTTCTACCTCGCACTCCCGCCGGGCGCCTTTCCCGCGACGATCGAGCACCTCGGGCGCCAGGGACTCCACGAAAGCGGCGGATGGACACGCGTCGTGGTCGAGAAACCGTTCGGGCGGGATCTCGACTCCGCCCGCTCGCTCAACGACCTCGTGCATCGCTACTTTGAAGAATCCCAGATCTACCGTATCGATCACTACCTGGGCAAAGAGACGGTACAAAATCTCCTCGTCTTCAGATTCGGCAACTCGATTTTCGAATCTATATGGAATCGCGACCGCGTGGATAACGTGCAAATCACCGTGGCCGAAGCGGAAGGTGTCGAGAACCGTGTGGCGTACTACGAACAAGCAGGCGCGATACGCGACATGGTCCAGAATCATCTGTCGCAGCTGCTGACGCTCACCGCGATGGAAGTCCCCGTTGCGTTCGAGGCCGACGCCATACGCCAGGAGAAGGCGAAGATCCTCCGATCGCTGAACCCGATACGTCCCGAAGACGTCGTCCTCGGTCAGTACACTCGTGGGGCCGTGGACGGCAAGGAACGCGAGGGATACAGAGAGCACAAAGGCGTCGCGCCCAACTCCACGGCCGAGACGTTCGTCGCGATGCGTCTCGAAGTGGCGAGCTGGCGGTGGCAGGGAGTGCCCTTCTATCTTCGAACGGGACGGCGGATGCCCAAACGCTCGACGCAGATCGTCATCAACTTTCGTTATCCGCCGGTGTCGCTTTTCCATCCGCACCATTCATGCCCGGTCCGGTCGAACGTCCTCGTCATCACGCTCCAGCCCGACGAAGGGTTCGACTTGAGCTTCGAGGTGAAAAGGCCCGGCGAGCCCATCGCGGCGGTGACGCAGCACCTCGATTTCGAGTACAAAGAAGTCTTCGCCGCTCTCCCGGAAGCGTACGAAACGCTCCTCCTCGACGTGATGACGGGGGATCAAACGCTCTTTGTCCGCGCCGACGAGGTCGAACAGTCGTGGAAACTCTTCTCGCCTCTCTCCGAGGCGGGGTTCCCCGTGCACGAGTACGCGGCGGGTTCGTGGGGACCCGCGGCGGCGGATGCGCTCCTCACTACCGAAGGAAGGCGGTGGCATAATCCGTGAGATGTGAACTTCGAATCCACTCGGACAATGAAACGCTCGGCCGCGCGGTCACAGAAGCGCTCGTCGACGTCGTCACGCGGACCCTCGAGAAGAGCGATCGTTTCACGATCGCCCTCTCCGGCGGTTCGACGCCTCTCGTGCTCTATCGTCTCCTTGTGGGAGAGTTCGTGGATCGTATTCCCTGGGAGAAAGTTCATTTCTACTGGGGAGACGAACGGTACGTTGCCCACGATGACGCGATGAGCAACTATCGTCTTTTTCACGATACGGTGATGAAAGCCGTCCGCGTTCCGAAAGAGAACATTCATCCGATGCCGACGTTGCGGGGCGACCCCGATGCCGATGCGCGCGAGTACGAATCCCTCATGCGAAAAGGGTTCGAGGGCGACTGGCCGCGCTTCGATGTGATTCTCCTCGGCATGGGGAAAGACGGCCACATCGCCTCTCTTTTTCCCGGATCGGCCTCGCTGGACGAGAAAACGCGATGGGTCGTGCCGGTCCGGGCGGACGCCGAGCCGCCGCTGCGCCTTACGCTCACGCCGCCCGTTCTGAACGCGGCGTCGAACGTGTGGTTCGTCGTTTCGGGGCGCGAGAAGGCGGACATCTTGAAGCGCGTGATGACGGGACCGGTCGATCCAAAGCGCTTTCCCGCGAGCGCCGTTCGCCTGCCGACGGGCGGGCTTGTCTGGTGGGTGGACGAAGATGCGGCCGTTTCTTCAGGGCTGGAGAACTTTCGAGAATCGCGCTAGTCTTTCTGCGCCGTCCGGTCCGGCTCGCCGGATGCGGCGGCGTGACGATATCCAACACACAGGAGGCCACAATGACCGACGCTGTTCAGAAAATCATGAGTCACTACACATCGGACAACCCCGGAACGCGGGCGAACCTCGTGCGGCTCCTGTCGCACGGCCGCTTGGGCGGGACGGGAAAGCTCGTCATTCTGCCCGTCGATCAGGGTTTCGAGCACGGTCCGGCGAGGAGCTTCGGTATGAATCCGCCGGCGTACGATCCGTTCTATCACGCGGAGCTCGCGATCGATGCGGGATGCAGCGCGTACGCGGCGCCCTTGGGATTCATCGAAGCGGTGGCCGACCGGTACGCGGGTGAGCTGCCGTTGATCCTCAAGCTCAACAACCACGATTCGCTGAGCGCCGAGGAGGATCCGATTCCCGCGCAGACCGGTTCCGTCGCCGACGCTCTCCGCCTGGGGTGTGTCGCCATCGGGTACACGATCTACCCGGCATCGGGGATGTGGCGCGAGATGTACGAGCAGCTCCGCGACTTGGCCGAAGAGGCGAAGGCGTGCGGACTCGCTGTCATCGTGTGGTCGTACCCGCGCGGGAGCTCGCTCAGCAAGGAAGGCGAGACGGCGATCGACGTCATCGCCTACGCCGCGCAGATCGCCTGCCAGTTGGGGGCGCACGTCGTGAAGGTGAAGCTACCCTCCGAGCACATCGAGCAGGACGCGGCGCGAAAAGTCTATGAGGGTCAGAAGATCGCCATCAAGACCCCGGCCGAACGCGTG
>CAZYCB010000374.1:0-4987 GCA_964645735.1 uncultured bacterium
TCGCTGCGCACCGCTTCCTTGGTATTCTCGTCGGTTCCATCCCAAAGAATCTTGCCCGAACCCATGTCGATGAGCGTGAGCATCGCGCCCACCTGCGTGGCGGAAACGGTCGCGCCCTCGCGATAATCCGCCTCATCTTTGTGCCAGAGGTACACGTGGGGAACGAGGAGCACCTCAATATTCAGCGTAAGCTTGAGCTCTCGCAGGAACTCCTTGTCGACCTCGTGCTTCGTCGCCCACAGCTCCTTGAAGGCGGCGTACCTCTCGCCGAGCTTGCCCCGCATGACGGCCGCCTGGAACTGCTCGGACGATACGAACTTATAGTCCGCGCGCTCGCTCAGAAGCTCGGCGAGAATCCTGTTCATCGTGCGCTCGGCCTGCCTCTGGGGATCCTCCCCCTCGACGATGGAACTGATGAAGGGAGCGATGAGAATCCCGCTTACGGCGTTCGGGTCGAACGCCGGATCGCTCTTGATCGCTGAGGGATGCGGAGGCTTGCAGCCCGCGAAGAGAACGAGCACAACCGCCGAAAAGACTACAAGTTTCTTCATATCGCCATTCCTTGGTAGACGCCCGCGGAGACCCGCATAACCATTGGGGGCATGAGAAGATATAATCATGCAACCCATGCGTTGTCAATATTGAAAGGGATATGAAAACTCCCCGATCGCAGGATCGAATGCCCGCGCGAACGGGGAGTCTCGTGTCGAATCCGGCGGCCCCGGGCGCTCTCCGGCGGCCTACCAGACGTTGAGCGAGATATCGGTCGAGGGATCCACCTCGGTCCAGGCGACCTTTTCGACCTGGCCCGTCGTCGGGAAGGCCGGCGGCGGATTGTCCATCAGACGGGCATCGTACGAGTAGGCCTTTTCGTATCCGGTCACGATCGCCCCGCTCGAGCTGTTGAACGTGCCGACCGCGCCCCTCTGCTTCTGGATGATCCCGCCGTAGACGATGAGCTTGCCTCTCGGGGAACCCGAGTTGTAGCTCTGGACCGTCCACGAAGTATTGAGCGCCATGATCGCGGCCATGACCGTCTCGTCCGCCGTATCGATATTGGCGGTCGAGTTCCACATGATGACGTTCGCATCGGATACGAGACCGAGGAGATCGGTCGAGGTCGGATCGGTTCTCGGATCGGTGTTGTAAACGATATTATCCATGATCCTGATGTCCCCGTTGGACCCGATGGTCACCTGCCCCTTGACCTGCCCCTCCACCTGCGCGAGCCCCTGCACGTAGATGACGCCGTTCGAGGGATATGCCATCGTGTTGTAGGCGCCGCCGTTGATCGACACCGACAGGGACCGGTTTCCCGAGCCGTCCACGAGGAACTTGATATAGACCGGATTCCCGGTGAGCTTCAGGCCCCCCGACTCGTTCGCCTTGTTGAGAATCATCGACGTGTTCGTCGGAAGCGGTATGCGCGACGCGTTGAGCGTGAGCCCGCCGAGGAACTGCGGGTTGTCGCTCGGCGGCCCGCCGTTGTAATAATCGATCGTCGCCGCGTTGCTCGAAGCCTCTTCGTGAAATTTCGGGCTTCCGTAGATGTGCATCTGGTCGTTCGTATGCACGGGGCCGAAGAATTCGTCCTTCGTAACGAACCAGATCGTCGATCCGCCCACCGGATCCTTCTCGAGGTCCGAAAAGTACGCGTATCGGGCGAAGTTCTGCTGCCCCACCTTGACCTGGAGGCATTTCGTCATTCCACTCCCGTTGAGGGTCGCCCGCACCGTCACCGCGACGAACCGGGTGGGATTGCCCGTATTCGAGTCGAGCGGATCGAGGTAGGTGGTCACCGTTCCCTCGTTATAGAGCGAAACGCCGTCGAGGAGCAGGTACGGCTCGTTCCGCAGAGTGCCCGTGCCGCGGAACGGGGTCGCGAGCCCCGACAGGTACTTGATGCTCTTCTCGGCTCCCGCCTCGGCGAGATAGAACGCGCGCTTGTCGAGCATCTCGTTCGTCGCGATCTGGGTCTCGTTGACCGAGATCGAGCTCACCCCCATGACGATCGCCGTCAGAGCCATCAGGATCAGGATGACGATAACGAGCGCCGTCCCGTTCTCGTTCGATTGTCTCGTGCGTGCGTGATTCATCTCGTTTCACCTTCCTGTCACCGACTACGGGGTGACCGGTCTCTCCCTGACGACGAAATCGTCTATATTCCATCCTGCATACTGCCGCTGCCCGTCGGATTTCAGCCTGAAACGGACCACGACATTGTCATCCTGATCGGCATACTGGGATATATCGATCTGCACGAATACCCACGCGTTGTCCGTGATCACGGACGGGTTCTGCCAGACCACCGTCCACGGTCCGGCGGTGCCGTTCGTGCTCACTTCCACGTATGCCTGGTCGTACGCCGGGCCCTCGACATTGAGCCACCGGTAGAACTGAATCACGACGTTCGAGTGTCCCCAGCAGTCGAGCACCGGCGTCATGAGGGTGTTCTCCACGTTGTTCAAGTATTTCCCGTCAGAGCTTCCCGCCCCGAGATCGTTGCCGTATACGTTCGTGCCGCCGTGCGCCGTGCCCGGATCGCTGTTGCCGTAGGTTTGCGACTTGACGTACGGCCTGTTTCTTTGCCAGTCGTTCTCGGTTCGCACCCGTGCGCTGACCCAGCCCTTGTTCGTCTCGAAATCATCCTCGAAGACGATGTACGAGCTCGGGGTCTGCGAAATCGCATATGAGGGGCCCGCGACGTTGGAGTTGACCGACTCCTTCGTGGCGTCGCACGCCCGCACGACGTAGTAGTAGCCGACGCCGTTCAGGGGCGGGTCGGCGCTGAAGGTCCGGTCGTCGTAGAAGGTATAGTTCAGCGCGCCCGTAGCCGTTTTCGTGCCCACGAGTGTGCTGAACCCGCCCAGCGTGCTCGTCTCGCGATAGATCTTGTAGATGATAACGTTGCTCGTGCAGTGGCCGTCGTCCGCGGAACGGTCGAACGTCACGGTGATGCTTCTCCCCGCGTCCAACGGAGTATCCTCCGCGGTTATGATGCGCGGCGCGCCCGGCTCGCCGTCCGACATCGTGTACCCCTGGTTCGAAGGCGACGATTCCCGGTTGTTCGCCCGGTCGCTCGCCGTGGCGAAGTAGTAGTAATATTCTCCGATGACCGGCGGCGAAGAGGGATTCGACGCAGGCCCGTCCACGAAGGCATAGGTATCCTTCTTCTTGGCCTCGACCTCTCCCACCGCCTCGGGATCGAGCGACTCCTGCATCCGGTACACGGTATAATGCGAGACTCCGCCCCCCGTGACGTCTTGCGGCGCTTTTTCCCACGTGACGCTCACCGCGCCCGTTGCGTCGCAGAGAATGTCGTTCGCCTGCAGGTTCTGCGGAGGATCGATCAGCGTGTTCCTCAGCGGCACGCCGCTTTCTTCGTTCGAGGGAACAGCGGCGTCGATACTGTTCGTCCATACGCAGTACGTATACGTGAGGCCTCGCGACAGATCGTCGTCGACGATCGAGTAACTCGGCGAATCGGTCGCCGGCACGGTCCTCACCGTCGCAAAATTCAGATCGCTCGCCGACTTTCTCTTCACTTCGTATTCCGTGATCGGATTCGGCCAGCAGGTCTCGGAGGGGGATTTCTTCCACGTCACGGTCAGGGCCGTACCCTCGTCGTCGGGGAAATCCAGAACCCCCGTTATCTGGCACGCCGATATGCTTCCGGAGAAATAGACCGCTCCGTACTCGTTCGAATCGATCGACGGTATGCTGTCGAGTGAAACGGCCCGGGCGATATAATAGTAGTAGTTGCCCGGCGAGGGAGGAGTCAGCGCGGCGTTGTTCGTGGGATTGTCGAGGAAGGTATAGTAGTTGGAGCCGTCCGCCGTGATCTTGCCGATGTACGCCTTCGAGAGGATCCCTCCGCCCATCGTCGATCCGCGGTATATGTTGTATTTCAGGACGTTGCCGCCGGAGGATAGATCGTCCGACGACTTGCGCAGCACAACCGAAATCTCGTTGATCGCGTCGCAGGGCGTGTCGAAGGCACTCTCGATGACCGGCGGCTGGGGACCGTTCGCAAGGGCTTTCAGCGGGCCGACCATGTTCGATGGATTCGATTCCTGGGGCCTGCAATCCCAGGCGGTCGCCATGTAATAATAGGGCGTGTCGATCACGGGCCCTCCGCCCGGCGTATTGCTGTCGTCGTGGATCGTGTACGTGGCGGCGCCGCTCGGGATGGCCGAGTTGATGCAGGTCCACTCCACCTTGCCTTCCTCCCGGCGGTACAGGGTATAATTATCGATGTCTTTCTCTCCGGCCGTTTCGTCGAGCGACTTCGTGAACGTGAGCGTGATGCTCTCGCCCGCGTCGCGCGGCGTATCGACGCCGCTCAGGGCGGTCGGCGATTCGGGAGGATCGCCGCAGGCGTGCAGATTCGCGCTGCCCGTTCCCACGTTCCTCGGCCGGATCTTGCTCATCATCACGATGGACCGGTATTTCCGCTCGGTGCCGTTCGCGCTGTGCGGACCGACGTAGCTCGCCTCCACGTTGGGGGATTCGGCCTCGATGTTCACCGCCACCTCGATGATCTTGCTCAGCAGGTTCTGGGGAACGCGGGGCACCGCCGCGATCTCCGCCTGGCTCAAGCTGCCGTTGTTGTCGGTGTCCCCCCAGAGCAGGATCGTGCCGTTGCTGTTGAAGTCGCCGTAATACTTGAACAGCGGCTCCGGCAGCTGGCCGTCCGGATAGTTCTCCCTCCCGCGGAGACCGTACGCGATCATGTCGATGCGCGCTCCGTTCTCCTCGCGCATGAGCGCGTAATCGGCCGGATTCTGCGTCTCCGTGAAGCGATCGGACGAGTTCACGAGTCCGTTCGCATCGCGATCGAAGGTGTAGCGGATCGTCTCGGCGCCGTTGTTGTACCGCTCGCGGGTCCCGATGTTCTCGCCCGGATAATCGCCCGGCGAATAGTACGCGCCGCTGCTGAGAGGAACCGCCAGAGTCTTGCTCATCGAGGGAACGCCGAAGGGACCGC
>CAZYCB010000375.1:0-2036 GCA_964645735.1 uncultured bacterium
TTGCTGGGCGGTCGCCGCCGCCGTCAAAGTGGTGACGGAGCGCGTCGAATTGCCCGGGCATTTGCCCGAGTTGATCAAGGCCATCGAGCCTGCCGTGGTCGCCGCGCATGCACGGCATCCAAGCGACCTCGTGGCTGCGAGCATCGAGGAGAACGTGAAGCTCAAATCATTCGGCATAACGCTGGCCATGACGGCGGGCGTCTTCGTACTGGGCGCGGCCCTGATGAACTTCGTCGTCCTGCCGCTTCTCATTCACCAACGGAGCACGGTGACCGTTCCGGACGTCCGGCGGATGAGCGAACCGCAGGCGGAGAGATTTCTGGGGAACGCGCGGCTCACCATGCGCGTCGAGCGCCGCGATCATCATCCGGAGATCCCTGCCGGGTTCGTCATTTCACAGCGGCCGCGGCCCGACGACACCGTCAAAGAAGGCCGCGCCGTCGCGGTGGTGGTGAGCGACGGGGCGCGGATGCAGAGAGTTCCCGACATCAAAGGACAGAGCTTGCGGCAGGGTGAGCTCACGCTCGGCGGACAAGGTTTTCACACCGGACGCGTGGTCCGGGTCATCGAGGAATCCGACGTCCGCGAGAGGATCATCGCATGCTCACCCGGAACGGGGAGCGAAGTCGTCGAAGGCGCAGGCGTGGACGTTCTGGTCGGTATGGGCGGAAGGATGGGGAGGAGGTATCTGATGCCGAAACTGGAGGGAGAGGATCTCCGCTTAGTTAAGGACAAGCTGGAAAAGCTGGGGTTCAGGATCGGAAACGTGCGTTTCGAGTCGAGACAAGGCGTTTATCCGAACACGATCGTGGATCAGTTTCCGAAGCCGGGAACGATGATCAGGGAAGGCGATTCGATTGAGCTGGTGGCATCGAACTCCGACTGATGCAGATGGATCGGTGGCAGTGGCGCCGAGCCTTCTCTCCGCGGATTTCTCGCGACTGGGAGACGAGATTCGCGCTGCGGAGCGCGCCGGAGCGGATCTGTTTCACCTCGACGTGATGGACGGACATTTCGTGCCCAACCTGACGTTCGGGCCGATGATCGTCCGCGCCGTGCGAAAACTCACTCGTCTGCCGCTCGACACGCACCTCATGATCGAAGCCCCGGACACGTACATCCCGCAGTTCGCCGACGCGGGATCGGACGTCATCACGATTCACGTGGAGGCGAGCACGGATGTCCGGAGAGATCTGCGAACGATACGCGAAATGGGGAAGAAGAGCGGACTCACCCTCAACCCGGATACGCCAATCGAAAGGATCGCCGAGTATTTCGACGACATCGACCTCCTGCTCGTCATGAGCGTTTTCCCCGGTTTTTCGGGGCAGTCGTTCATCCCCGACGTTCTCCCCAAGCTCGCGGAAGCGAAGAGGATTCGTGCCGAGAAGGGGCTCGGGTTCGCGATCGAGATCGACGGCGGCATCAATCCCGTCACCTCCGTCCGCGCGAGGGAATCGGGCGCCGAGATTCTCGTTGCGGGGTCGTCCGTCTTCGGAAACGAGGACTACGCAGAGGCGATACGCGCGATCCGCCGGGGAAAATGACGCTCGGCCAGCGGCGTCCGGCCGTGGATCCTCCCGAAAAAGCGGAGGACGCCCGGGTTTTCCTCACCCGGAAAATTCCCTCCCCGAACGCTTAATCTCAAGATCCTCAATGAGTTTTTTGGCCTTGCCTGGAACTCTCCGATCTGATAGATTGGATTGTTCGGTAGCGGAACCACATATTTGCCTAGTCCTTTGTCGATCAATCACTTGTACATAGCGGTGACGAGTGGTCGTTTGTGGATAGGTTTGTATGTTCACGGACCTGACACAGAAGCTCGACGGAATTCTCTCCAAGCTGAGAAACAAAGGGAAGATTTCGGAGAGAGACATAGCGGAAACGTCCCGGGAAGTGCGGCGGGCGCTTCTCGAAGCGGATGTCAACTACCGCGTCGTCAAGGACTTCGTCGCGAAGGTAGAGAAAAGAGCGCTCGGCGACGAAGTGCTCAAGAGCTTCACGCCCGCGCAGCAGATCGTCAAGATCGTTCACGA
>CAZYCB010000376.1:0-1556 GCA_964645735.1 uncultured bacterium
TGGGTCCGAAGATGCATCCCGTTACCGCCATTCAGAGCCAACCGGCAAGCGCTCCGTCAAAGTTGAGAACGAACGTCTGGCACACGTCGTGCGCGACCCATTCGTCGAATATCTCGATGAGGAAACGGCCGAATTGTTCGGGGAGAACCGAGCGTTCTGTGACCTTGTTCCCCTCCTGGTCCCCGCTTTCGTTATCGCGCTCTACAATGGGGATGAACTGGATGTAGTGCGCGCCGATCGCGTCCCTGAAGAAGCGGTAGACGTCGAGAGGGTGTTCCGAGTTCTTGGAATTCACGGTGCACAGGATGTTGAACTCCACCTTGTGCTTCTGAAGAAGCTGCACCGCGCGGAGCACTTGATCGAAGGTTCCGTGGCCTCCCCTGTCCTTGCGATAGATATCGTGAAGTTCCTTGGGACCGTCGAGACTCAAGCCGATGAGGAAGCTGTTCTCGTGGAAGAACCGGCACCATTCGTCGTCGAGAAGAATGCCGTTCGTCTGGAATGTGTTTTCAACGCGGGTTCCGGGCTTCTTGTACTTGCTCTGAAACTCGACGGTCCGCCTGAAAAAGTCGAGACCCATGAGCGTCGGTTCCCCACCCTGCCACGCCACAGTTATCTCGGGAACCTGGTGGGCCTCCAGGAGTTGTCGTATGTACGCCTCGTGAACGTCGTCCGACATGCGGAACGCGCTGCCAGGGTAGAGCTTCTCCTTCTTGAGGAAAAAGCAATACTCACAGTTGAGGTTGCAGGCCGACCCCGTGGGCTTGGCCATGACGTGAAACGCCTGCGGACCTCTGGACTGGGACATCCTTTATCTCCGCGTTCTTCGGTGTCTGCGACTGATGCGCGCCGCTCGTCGATGATCGTGCTGGCAAGGTCTGAGGCACAGCAGACGCATTCGCCCCGCCCCAGTTTGCCTCTGTTGTTCGAGCACCCTGGAAGCCAGCGGCAACATGCAAATCTTGACCTAGCACCCCTTCTGCCCTCGCTACCGATGAGAGATTAGTCCAACCGCCTCCGTCGTCGCAACAGCAAAAACATTCGACGCGTGCGCCGCCCACGCTCCTCGTACCGTCCTGCAGATTGGGATTGACACGGTTGTTTTCGCCCGAATAATCTCCTCGATCGGGAGCGGTGTGGGGCGCGATGACGTGGACCTGTGCACACCGTCTTTCTTTAGCGCCCCGGTCATCGGATCGCAGTTGGACGAAGATCCGGGGTTGGGTTCTTGGTTGGGCTCGACAGAAAGGAGCACGCTGTGAAGATGCTGTCTCGCGCTTTGATGCTGGGGCTGGTTTGCCTCGCCCTCGGTCTTCTGAACTGGACGGATGCGCAGGCTCAGATGACGTACGAGCTCGGTCTCAAAGCTGGTGTTAGCACGATGAAGCTCACCGGCGACGACGCCACGGACTATGAGGAGTCCATCGACGCCGACAACTTCATGGAGGGCGACATCAGCGACATGAAGCTGGGGTTCGTCGGCGGTGGCTACGCGACGATGCACGTGAACAGACAGTTCGGCGTTCGCCTGGAGGCACTCTACTTCCAGGAGGGCG
>CAZYCB010000377.1:0-1535 GCA_964645735.1 uncultured bacterium
CCGACGCGCTAAGACATCAACAAGCACGAGAGGGCGCATCAACACATGGCGGCCATTGCAACCATCCCGATTCCAAATAACGCCGATCCGGCCATAAACATTGCACCGTCCTTGAGGACTCGTGGATTGCTGGCGAGGCAGGATCGATCCAGCTTCGAGTTCGGGGTCTGCCTCCTTCCCTTTCCGCGTGAAACGCGCCGCCATAACACCAGACGACACGGCCTGAGTACATGACGCAGTACTTGGTGTTTTGCGTTCGCGCCATCCCCAGCTAAGCTGTTATCCGGATATCTTGGCTCTCTCTTTAGAAGAAGCGGGGACGGACACGCCCCCGCTTTTTGGCATAAGATCTGTACCATGAACGTGCAACGGAATGACAATAGCGGCCCACGCCGCGGCAAGTCTGCCGAGACAAGTGAAGACGTGACCACGCTCGAGAAGCGACCGGACGACAAACCCGTGACCGCCCCGCCGCCAAGCGAGGCGGAACCCGCGGCCCGGCCGAGCAGGGGTTTCGGCCGCATCTTTTTCCTGCTGCTTGCTGCCGGTCTCGCGGCTCTGCTCTACTACTATTGGGGCTTCTGGGAGAAACTGCCGTTCTTCCAAGGCGCCCAGCAGACGGCAGCGGCACCGCCACCGCCGAAGGTCACCGTGGCCAAGCCCCTGATCCGGGAGCTCGTCGAATCGAAGGACTTCACCGGGCAGTTCGAGGCGGTCGATTTCGTCGACGTGCGCGCCCGCGTCAGCGGCTATCTCGAATCCATTAATTTCATCGACGGCCAGACCGTCAAAAAGGGCGACCTTCTCTTCGTCATCGAGCCGAAGCCCTTCGAGCTCGCGCTCGAGACCGCCAAGGCCGATCTCGCGCAAGCCAACGCCAATCTCGATCTCGCCAAGGCCCAACTCGCCCGCACCGCCGAACTGCGCAAGAAGAGCTACGCCACCGAGGAGACCTACGATGAGCGCGTCGCACAGGTGAATACAGCGACGGCGACCCGCGATGCCTCAATCGCCGCTCTCGACCAGGCGCAACTCAATCTCGACTATACGCGGGTGACGGCGCCGATCGCCGGCCGCGCCAGCCGGCACGAGCTCAGCGTCGGCAATCTCGTCATCGGCGGTACCACCGGCACGCCGACGCTTCTCACCACCATCGTTTCCATGGATCCCATCCACTTCTTCTTCAATGTGAGCGAGGCGGATGGCATGACCTACAAGCGCCTCGTCGCCAAGGGCGAGATTCCATCGGTGAGGGACATTAACAAGCAGGTGGAAGTCGAGGGGCAGCTCATGGACGAGTCCGACTGGCCCCTAAAGGGCAAAATCGATTTCGTCGATAATACGTATGACCAATCGACCGGTACCATCCGCGTGCGCGCGGCATTTCCCAACCCCGACTACTTCATCACCCCGGGACAGTTCGGGCGCGTCAAGGTGCCGATGTCGCAGCTCCACCCAGTGATGCTCGTTCCCGATGCCGCCGTCGTGACCGACCAATCCACCAAGCTGCTCTTCACCGTGGCGCCCGACGGGAC
>CAZYCB010000378.1:0-3723 GCA_964645735.1 uncultured bacterium
AACCGCCGGGCGTCGATGGCGCGAAGCTCCATAACAAGGGGCGCGCAGCGGCCGTTGATCCGCGAGTCCGGTGCGAGCGGCAGGAATTCGACACGGCGGATCGTCGGAGGAATCTCATCCGCCAGCACCCAACCGTCGTCGAGAGGGTTGACCGGGTTTTCCGCCGAGTTGCGAACTTCGAAGTGGAGGTGCGGCGCCGCAGTTCCCGTCCGCCCCGAGTAGCCGATCACCTCACGCGGGCCGACGGGCAGCTCACCGGGTTTGAGCGTGATATCCACCTCGTAGGCGCCTTTCCGCGCCTGCGCCGCCGACACGACGCTGTCCGGAGCCGGCGCGAACTCGGAGAGGTGCCCGTATACGACAGTCTCGCCCGAATCCAGCTTTACGTACACCGCCTTGCCGTACCCGAACGGGGACGCCCGGAGACGGGCGACATACCCGGAGTCCAGCGCGCGGCACGGTATTCCCTCGCGTCCGAAGGACCGGATGTCGATCCCCGCATGGAGATGTCCGATGCGAACTTCGCCGAAGCTCGACGAGAGGTGGATCGGGATATCGACCGGCCAGGGACGAGGCTCCGGTACGCGTCTCTCCGTGGCGGCGCGTGGAGGGACGGCGGCACGGTCCTCCTGCGATCCGCGCGGGGACTGGACGAAGACGAGTAACGCCCAGAGAAAAACGGCAAATTGGATCTGTCGGCGCAGTTTCACGAGTGGGCTCCTCCGAAAACTCGCACACCTTAGCACCCTGTTTCGGCTCGTGTCAACGGAAGGGGCGCCGCGCGGAGGGCGCGTTTTTTGCGGGGCTCCCGCGGTCCCTGGACCTTGCGCCTCACCGGGGTATGTGCTACCCTCTCCGGTGCTTCATTCGATTGCCGTTCATCCGCAACAAGATCAAGGGAGTACGATACGCCATGATGCGCCAAATGCGTGAGAACACGAAGATTATTCTGTGGGTCGTTGTCGTGAGTTTCATCATCACGATCTTCGCCGTCTGGGGGCTCGATCTCCGGACGGGAGGGGGCGGCAGCGATCCCAACGTGATCGGCAAAGTCAACGGCGTGCCCATCACGCGGACACAGTACCAGTCGTACTACGAGGCGCTCGCGAGCCAGTTCCGCGCGGCGTCGAGCGAGCCGCTCACCTTCTCGCAGGAAGAATTTGTCGGAAACCAGGCCTGGGACAACCTCGTCTACACGATCCTCACCGATCAGGAGATCAAAAAACTCGGTATCACGGTGACCGATGACGAGATCGTCAGCTACCTGCGGACGAGCCCGCCCCCGGAGATCCAGCAGTACTTCCTCGACGACAAGGGCAACTTCGACAACGAGAAATACCAGACCGCACTCAATAACCCCGAGATCGATTGGACGAACC
Organism: uncultured bacterium; assembly: GCA_964645735.1. Taxonomy (GTDB): domain Bacteria; phylum Krumholzibacteriota; class Krumholzibacteriia; order WVZY01; family WVZY01; genus CAZYCB01. The sequence goes on from CAZYCB010000378.1 coordinate 1,380, forward strand.
TCGAGGCGCTCGCCAAGGAACGGATCCCGCGCCTGAAACTCCAAAACTACCTGGCGGCGCAGGTCTTCGTGACGCCGGAAGAAGTCCGACTCGCGTACATGTCCGAGACGACGGAGATGAAAATCGCGTACGTGGAATATCCGATCGACGCGGCGGATGCCAAGGGGGACTCCCCCACGCAGACGGAGATCGAGCAGTACTACGCGTCGCATAAGGAAGAGTTCACCGAACCCGCCAAAGCGCGTATCGACGCCGTGAGCTTCGACCTCAAACCGAGCGCGAACGATCTCGCCGACGCCGCCTACACCGCCGACCGCGTCCAGAGCCAGATCATGGCCGGAGAGGATATCGGAACGCTGGCAGAGACGTACTCGGAGGCTGCGACGTCCCACGTGCAGGGCAGCACGGGATTCATCAAGAGAGGCCAGCGGGAAGACGCGTACTTCAACGCCCTAGACGCCATGAAGCCTGGCGAGGTGTGCAAACCGATACACGGCAACGATGGGTACTACGTCTTGAAGCTTATCGAGACCAAGATGGAAGGCTCGGAACAGGAGTACAACGTCCAGGAGATCCTGATCAAATCGACGCTGAGCAGGCAGACGACGGATTCCCTCTACAGCGTCGCGACGGAGTTCAGAGACCGGGCCAACGAAGTGGGACTCGACGCAGCCGCGTCGGAAAAAGGGTACAAGATGATCACGCCCGAACCCTTTGCCGAAGGATCCCCGATAGGCACGCTCGGGTTCCTTCCCTCGCTCAACCGCTTCGCCTTCGCCAACGCGGTGGGAGTCCTCAGCCCCATCCTGAGAGGCGAAAACCAGATTTTGGTGGCCCGTGTCCTCGACCGCGCCCCAGAAAGCGTGCGCTCCCTCGCCGACGTCACGGAATCCATACGGCTTCGTCTCGTGTTCGAGGCGAAGAAAGAGGCGACGCTGCGCGACGCCAAGGCGTTCTACAAGAACGCTGAAAACAGCGGTTTCGATCGTGCAGCTCAGATGTACGGCAAAACGCCCAAAGAAACGCCCCCGTTCAAAGCGACCGACAATCTCGAGGGATTCGGACCCTCGAGCGCCGTCGCCCAGGCGGCACTCTCCGTCGATCAGGGCAAGATCGCCCCTCCCGTCGAGTCGGGACGCTCTTTCATCGTCCTCAAGGTCCTTCAGAAATCAGCGCTGGACGAAGCCGACTACAGCAAAGCCATGTCCCAGCTCCAGGACATGCTCGAGGCGCGGAAAGTCCAATCGTACATGGCATACTGGCTCGACAAGACAAGAACCCAGAGCGTCATCGAGGACCACAGGTCCAAAGTAGACTGATACCTGAGTGTTTCACGCCGCGGTGGAAGGCTCGTTGCCGCAAGGGGCGCTAACGGGTGCATGAACGTCGTGGATAGCGGCGGGGTTGAGGGTCGATACCGGGACCTTCGCGGGAGCGACCGAGGATCGCCCGCCGCGGGTCCTGGCGCCGATTGCCCCGTCCGTGCTCGCAAGCTGCGCGCGGCCCGGGGGCCCCATCGGCGCCACCCACGGCGGGAAGCCGAGGGAAGCGGAGCGCAGGGTCTTGTGACAACCTTCCACCCCGCCAGCGGGACGGCTACTTCTTGAGGTCCGTGTCCTTCTTCTTCTCGTCCTCGATCGCCGTCTTCGTTTCGTCCTGAACGTCCCGCGCTGCCTTCTTGAATTTCTGAATCGATTTTCCGAGACCTTCCGCCAGATCGGGCAGTTTCTTCGGACCGAAGATGATGAGAACGATGATGAGGATGATGACCAGTTCCGTCGTGCCCAACGGTCCTATCAATGCGAATGGATTCATAGTTCAGAGCTCCTTATCTACCAGAACCACCGAAGCACCAGCGCTACGAGGAAGACGCCAACGGCGCTCATGAGATTGACCCGCAGCGAAAACCCGAACGTCAAGCTGAACACGACGAGGTCGAGGTGAAGCGGGCCCACGTGAAAGTCGGTGGAGTTGACGAAAACGTCCCGTATCACTTTGCCTTCCGGCAAGAGCAGCCCTATGGCCTGACCTACAACAGTGCCGACCACAATGCCCAGAAACATGATCAGCGCCACCACGGCGAGCGAGCGTCTTCTTGGGGCCACTTCGACCTCCTTCACAATATAGGACAGCCGGTTTACTCGGACAAGTTCGAACCGTGCTCCAGCCCGAGGTTGAGCGTACGGTAGTCCGCGCCGATGATCAACGTCGCATCGACCATCGTGTCATCCTTGAGCTGTTCGATGAATTGGCCGCATCCCAGCAGCTCACCCAACGATTTGACTTCCGATTTCTTTTTGCGTGCGATGAGCACCGACTCCGTGTAGTCGAAACCGTCGGCGTT
>CAZYCB010000379.1:0-2197 GCA_964645735.1 uncultured bacterium
CGTAGTAGCCGATCCCCGCGTTGTTGACCAGAACATCGATCCTGCCCCACTCGCTGAGCACGGCATCGACCGCGGCTTGTATCTCGTCGTACTTCGAGACATCGCACCGTCGCGACATTGCCTGGCCGCCGTACGCGCGAACCTCATCGGCTGCGGCCCTGCCCGCCGGGACATTCAGGCCGAGGACGCAGACATCGGCGCCTTCCCTGCCGAACGCCCGTACAATAGCCCGGCCGATCCCTCGCTCGCCGCCGCCACCGGTAACGATGGTCTTCAAGCCCTTCAGTCTCAAAGTGTCCTCCTCTACCACGGGTACTCTCGTCCGAATCGGTCGCGCATGACGAAACGATCTTCGTCATCACGATGACGGTCGACGAATCTGTCCCTCAGGAAGTAGCTCACGATACCGGCGGCATCCGCGGCTGGAACGGATCCCCCTCTTCCATGGTCATCGCACAGGAGCCTGAACGTGAATCCGAGAGGGTGAAGAGCGTTGAACATGATGGAGATGGCCTCATGCATCGCGGCAAGGGCCATGCAGTATCCGTAGTCGGATTCCGTCCAGGACAGGTTGATGCTGGCCCAAGCCGATGAAAAGAAACAGACTCGCTTCAGATTGCTCCGGCCGATCAGCTCCAGGCATGCTGTCGCCATTCGAAGAGGCTCAATCGCGTAGGTCCGGAAACACTCTTCGATGCGATCATGGTCAAGGTGCGTCCTGATAGTCCTCTCATCATCACGGTGGCTCAATGCGGTGGTATCGATGTACAGGTCAATGGGGCCGTTCAGCAGCATCTCTGTGCCGAGCTTCGCGGCGTCCACGCTCGAAAGGAAACCGGCGCGATCAACCACGCGAATGTCACCCGGCAGATCCTGGTATTTCCGGAGCATCACTTCCGACTGCTCTTCCCCGACGACGGCAATGACCCGGAATCCGCGCTGCGCCAGGTTCGCCGCGATGAGCTGGCTGAGTCCCGCCCGAGCGTCCGTGATCACGGCTGTGGTTCCCATCCTAGCCTTTCCCACGAGGTTCTAGAAAGACAGTTCCCTGCCTGCATAGTCGACCATCGCCAGCCTCTCATCGTCTTCAGATTCCCCGAGGAAGTAGGATACCGCGTACGCGGCGGATTCTGCCGGCTCCAGGGGAGCCTGCGTGATCCTGGTCCCGCCGAAGTAGCTTCGCATCCACCCGGGATGAAACACCTTGAAGGAGTAGCCTTCCCTCGTGAGCCGGTTGTACATCAGTCGAATCGCCATATTCAGAGCAGTTTTCGTCATGCAGTAGCCGAAGTTGTCAACACGTTTTGACAACGCTATGCTTGCCGCCTCGGAGGAGACAAAACAAAGCCGCTTCGCGGATCCTCGGTCCATCAACTCCAGACACGCACCGACAGTTCGCACGGCACCCACCGCGTTAACGTTGTAGGCCTGCCCGATTCGCTCGAAATCGATGGAGCCGCGAAATGTGTCAATGGCCGTTGCCATTCCCGCATTGTTGATCAGGACGTCGACGGCTTCGGTTTGCGAGGAAATGTCTCGAACGAAACGCCGAACCGACTCATCCGATGCAACGTCAAGATCGTGCAATTCCAGCAATCCATCATACTGCGGCCTCAGACGGTCCAGTTCAGGCCACTCGGTCATGTACCGGCCGGCGAAGACTCTCCACCCCGCGCCCAGGGCACCCTTCACGAGCTCGTACCCCAGGCCCCGGTCGGCGCCCGTGACGACCGCAACCCCCACAGGCATCGCGCTCATCGGGCGGGGTCATTCACAGACCGCGATCGGTACTCCCGTGGAGTCTCTCCGTGGTATCTCTTGAAGATCTTCAGGAAGGACTGGGTGTTCGTGTATCCGACGCATGAACCGATCTCCTTGATCTTCATGTTCGAGTTCTCGATCAGCTCCATAGCCCGCTCGAATCGTCGTTCCGTGATGTACTGTTTAACGGTCTTTCCCTTGACCTCTCGGAACACCCTGCTGATGAACGACGGGCTGAAATGGAAATGGTCACAGATGGAGTTCATGCAGATCTCGGGACGCATGTAGTTTTCGTCGATGTAGGCTGCAATTCTCACGACAAACTCCTCGCAGTGCGCGTCCTTCCTCATGTTCATGTATCCTGCAACGTCGATCAGGAGTCTCTTGAACCAGACATGGACGGTCGCGATGTCGTTCCGCTCGAGGAGCTCCTTGT
>CAZYCB010000380.1:0-6005 GCA_964645735.1 uncultured bacterium
GCCACCGGCCCTCGCGGTCGATCGAAAGGGGTCCCTTCCGCACCGATTATACCACTTGTGCAGCGGCGCGGCTACTTCACGTACACGGTCTTGATGTTGACGAACTCCTTGATGCCGAAGTGCGAGAGCTCGCGCCCGTATCCGCTCTCCTTGACCCCTCCGAACGGCAGACGGGGGTCGGAACGGACGAAGGTGTTCACGAAACACGCCCCGGCCTCGAGTTCGGCCGCCGCTATTCTCTCGCCGCGATCCGCATCTGCGGTGAACACCGCGGCGCCGAGACCGAACACGCTGTCGTTTGCGATTCGGACGGCGTCCCTCTCGTCCCGCGCCGGAATGATAGCGCCCACCGGACCGAAGAGTTCCTCGTCGTAAGCGGGCATCCCCTGGCGCACGCCGGCGAGGACGGTGGGTGGGTAGAACGCGCCTTTCCCCTGCGGAATCTCTCCCCCGAGGAGGCGCCTCGCCCCGCTGTCGACGCTCTGCGTGACCTGGCGGTGGAGTTCGTCCCGGAGGTCATGACGCGCCTGGGGGCCGATGTCGTTCTTCTCGTCGAGCGGATCTCCCATTTTCTTCGCGCGCATCTCGTCGACGAAGAGCTGCTCGAATCTCGCGCGCACAGGCTCGACGACGATGAAGCGCTTGGCGGCGATGCAGCTCTGTCCGGCATTGATGACGCGGCTTGCGGCACAGGCGGCTGCCGCCTGCGCGAGATCGGCGTCTTCGAGGACGAGGTAGGGATCGCTCCCGCCCAGTTCGAGCACGGTCTTCTTGAGCGTGTCGCCGGCTTTCCGCGCGATGGCGCGCCCAGCCGGTGTGCTTCCCGTGAGAGTGACGGCCTTGACGCTCGCGTTCTCTATGACCGGGCCGACTCGCGAGCCGCTGACGAGCAGCGTGCGAAGCGCGTGCTCGGGGAATCCCGCCTGGCGAAAGACATCCTCGATGGCGAGCGCGCATCCCGGAACGTTCGACGCGTGCTTCAAGATACTGGTGTTTCCCGCCATCAGAGCCGGAGCGGCGAAACGAAAGACCTGCCAGAAGGGAAAATTCCACGGCATCACGGCGAGCACGACGCCGAGAGGTTCGAACGTCACGAAGCTCTTGGCGGCATCGGTCTCGACCGGTTCGCGGGCGAGAAACGTCTCGGCGTTCTCGGCGTAGTAGTCGCAGACCCACGCGCATTTCTCGATTTCGCTCCGCCCCTCGCGGAGCACCTTGCCCATTTCGAGCGCCATGAGACGGGCGAACTCCTCCGAACGCGCTCGCAGCGTCGTGGCGGCTTTTCTCATCACGGCGGCCCTGTCCGAGTAACGGGTTCTTCGCCAACCGAGAAACGTTTGGTGGCAGTTGGAAACGATCTCGGCGACTTCGGTCGGCGTCATCTCTTCGTACGTGCGGATTTTCTCACCGGTGGTCGGGTTGACGGTCTGTATGGCCATGGCACTGCTCCTGGGAGAGGGTCGTATGGGTCTCGGATCGCTGGGTCGGCCGCGCATGCGATCCGGGAGGGAACGGGCGCGGCCGCGCGCCAGCGGAATCCCCGTTCGGTTCGCGTGTATACATTACCACCCGCGGGGCGCCCGGCTCAACGCCGATGGGTGCGGGGAGGGGCTTTCGATCGCAGCCTGGGCTTGGTATAATGGCCGTGTCCCAACGAAAGCGAAGGCACGATGAAAACGATCTACCTCGATTATAACGCGACGACTCCGATCGATCCGCGCGTGGCCCAGGCGATGCTGCCCTTCGTCCACGAGCACTTCGGCAATCCCTCGAGCGGACATGCGTTCGGTGTTGCGGCCAAGAAGGCCGTCGAGAAAGCGCGCTCGCAGGTTGCGGGATTTCTCGGCTGTGGGGTCGACGAGGTGATTTTCACCAGCGGCGGTTCGGAGGCCAACAACTATGCGATAAGGGGCGCGGCGGAGGCCTACCGGAGAAAAGGGAACCACGTCGTGACCACCGCGGTGGAACATCCCGCCGTCATCGAGGTGTGCCGCTATCTCGAACGGATCGGATGGAACGTCACCTACGTGCCTGTGGATGAGACCGGGCTCGTGGATGCGAGGGATGTCGAAGCGGCGATAACGCCGCAGACGATTCTGGTGAGCGTCATGCACGCGAACAACGAGGTGGGAACGATCGAGCCGGTGAGAGAGATCGCCGATATCGCCCACCGGCACGGTGTGCTCGTTCACACGGACTGCGCGCAATCGACAGGGAAGATACCCGTCCATGCGAACGACCTTGGCGTGGATCTTCTTTCCGTGGCGGGACACAAGCTCTACGCTCCGAAGGGAATTGGCGTGCTGTACGTTCGTACCGGTGTGGCGCTCGAGAAGCTCATCCACGGAGCCCAGCACGAGATGAACCGCCGCGCTGGGACGGAGAACGTCACGGGCATCGTGGGGTTGGGCGAAGCATGCGAGATCGCCGGAACGGACATCGAAAAACACGGCGAACACATGAGGAGGATGCGCGACAGACTGGAGAAAGGCCTGCTGCAGAAGTTCCCGTGGGTTCGCGTCAACGGGCACGCCGAGAAGAGGCTCCCGAACACGACGAGCGTGAGCTTCAGAGGGCTGGAGGCGAACACGATCCTCTCCGAGCTTGCCGGTGTCGCCGCCTCGGCGGGCGCGGCGTGTCACGCGGACGGCATCGAGCTCTCGAGCGTGCTTCAGGCGATGAGGGTTCCCCTCGAGTACGCCATGGGCACGGTCCGTTTTTCCACGGGCCGCTTCACGACGGCAGACGAGATCGACAGGGCGCTCGATGAGATCGTCGAGGTCGTCGCGAAGCTCGCCCCCGCGGAAGCGCCCGTTCGTCTCTCCATGGACTCGGGCGAGGTGAAACTCACGCAGTACACGCACGGCCTGGGGTGCGCGTGCAAGCTTCGACCCCAGCTCCTCGAACAGGTGCTCAAGAACATGCCGGTTCCCAACGACGAGAGGATACTCGTGGGAGCGGAGACGTCCGACGATGCGGCCGTTTTCAAAATAGACGATCGGATCGCGATCGTTCAGACGGTCGACTTCTTCACGCCCATCGTGGACGATCCGTTCCAATTCGGGGCCATCTCGGCGGCGAACTCGCTGAGCGACATCTACGCCATGGGGGGCAAGCCGCTTTTCGCCCTGAACATCGTGGGGTTTCCGAGCAACCGCCTGCCGATCGGGGTTCTCGAGGCGATCCTCAACGGGGCGCAATCTAAAGCGGAGGAGGCGGGGATTTCGATCATCGGCGGACACACCGTGGACGACACCGAGCCGAAGTTCGGCCTGGCGGTCACGGGCTCCGTCGATCCCGGCCGTGTCGTCACGAACAAGGGTGCGCGGCCGGGGGACGCGCTCGTTCTCACCAAGCCTATCGGGACGGGGATCCTCTCGACCGCGCTTAAGAGGGGTCTCCTCGAACCGGCACAAGAAAAGATCCTCATCGATACGATGGCCGCCCTCAACAAGACGGCGTCCGAAGCGATGCAGGAAATCGGCGTCAACGCGTGCACCGATGTCACGGGGTTCGGCCTCGTGGGTCATCTCCTCGAGATGATGAACGGCTCCGACACGGATGCCGTCATCTCGGCGGGTTCGATTCCGCTCCTTCCGCGTGTCGTCGAGCTTGCCGCGTCGGGCGTCGTTCCGGGAGGCACGCGGGACAACTTCGCCTTCACGGAGCCGAGCACCGAGTACGACGAGAGGCTCTCGTCGACGAAACGCCTCGTCGTGAACGATGCGCAGACCTCGGGGGGACTGCTGATATCCGTCCCCAAGGGAAAAGCCGAGGCGCTCCTGCGCAGGCTGAGATCGGGCGGTGTCGCGGACGCCGCGGTGATCGGTGAAGTTACCTCGCACGAGAAGAAACGGATCCGCGTCAGCGCGTGAGGGACGCCTGCGGTGCCGCAATCGCCGCACGAGGCGAAAGCCGGGCGACGCGAAGGCCGGATGAACATGATCCGTGACGACCGCAAGACCGCCGAGTTCCGTTTCTACGAGGAACTGAACGATTTTCTCCCCGCCGACCAGCGAAAGGTTTCGTTTCCGTACCATTTCAGCGGGACGCCGGCCGTCAAGGACGCGGTCGAGGCCATGGGCGTGCCCCACACCGAGATCGAGCTCATCGTGGTGAACGGCGAATCGGTCGGATGGGACTACCGTCTCCGGAGCGGAGACCGGGTGGCCGTCTATCCGGTCTTCGAGAGCATCGCCATCGCATCCGCGGTCCATCTGCGCGAAGCGCCGCTTCGCCGCACGCGGTTCGTCGTCGATGTCCATCTCGGCAAGCTTGCGAGGCTCCTCCGCATGCTCGGGTTCGATACCGCCTACAGGAGGGATTTCAGCGACGCGGAGATCGTCCGGATGTCGGTGGACGAGCACCGCATCGTGCTCACACGGGACCGCGGCATACTCAAGACGGGGGAAGTCGCCCACGGGTACTGGGTCCGGTCTTCGAGACCCGAAGAGCAGCTGCACGAGGTTCTCCGCCGTTTCGACGCCGCCGCCGAAGCGAAGCCCTTCACGCGATGCATGGTCTGCAACGGGATTCTCGAACGGGCTGATAAGCAGGCCGTCATGGCGCGGCTTCCCAGAAGGACAGCGGCGTTCTACGACGAGTTCTACGTGTGCTGCGAATGCGGGAAGGTGTACTGGAAAGGGTCGCATTACGACCGCATGGAAAAGTGTGTACGGGATATCTTCCGCGGGGGTAACCTCGACGGCTAGATCGACGACACTCGGCCCAGGCGCCGCGGGGCGATCGCGGGCGCCCGCCGCGAGGACTTCGGGGGAAATCCTGATTGGAGGGATCCGTTGAAATCAAGAGTCATCTTCGTTCTCGTCATCGCTCTTTTCGCGCTGATCCTCCTTCTGCAGAACGCGCAGCAGGTGGTCTTTCGTTTCTTCTTCTGGAGCGTTCAGGCAAGCCAGCTGCTCCTCGTCGTGCTCATGCTGGCGTTCGGATTCGTCATCGGGTTCGTCACGGGAAAGCTGTCGGGCCGGAAGAAAAGCTGAACGCCGAGGCTGGGACGGGACAAACTGCCGCCGCGACGGGCAAGATCGCGGCGAGGGCGAGACTGGGGATAGAAGTGGTTCTTCTCAGTCGAGGTTCTTCGCTCGCTCGCCCGCATCCACGGCGTTCTTCTGCGACCGGTAGACGGGCATCGCTTTCCTGAGGGCGTCAGTGAGCTTGATGTTCTGACTGCTGAGCTTGGGGGCGAGCACGCGGAGTTTCCCCACGAGCTCGTGAAATCGTTCATCGGTTGTCGCGGGCACGTTGTGCGCGGCGAGCACGCCGGCCATCGTTCTCTTCATCTCTTCCCTCAGCACCTGCCAGAGGTGCTTGCCTTCAGCCGCAGCCAGAAGCCTCGAGAGGGCAAGGCTCATCGAGAGGACAGCGTTCATTCCGAGCTGGCCTTTTCTCTGCATGATGGCGATCTGCTCTTCCTCGGATGCGCCGGTTTTGACGAGTCCCCGTTCTCTCGCCAGGTCGAGTTCGAGGTTCAAGAGTATCCGGTCGATGTCGGAGACGCTTCCCAGCTCGCTCACCTTTCGACCGATGAACGCATCGGCGATGAACTTCTCGATATTGTCGACGGCGTTGAGACAACCCTTGCCGCCGTATCTTTTCGCCCTCGCCCATGCCGCGTCGAGATCGGGATCGTTCTGGCGGGAGATGAGCTTGTCGTTCATGCCCTTGCTGAACCGGTAGCTGCCATCCGGCTGACCCTCGAAGCACTCGGCGTGTTTCCGAGTGGGCCCGCCCGGAGGAACGATGCTGTCGACCAGGTGGATCGCCTCTCCCGTGCCGGCGGAGGTGCCGAGCGGCGTGGCCCCGGTGAACGTGAGGAGCGTCTCGAACAGGGGATGTCCGGCGATACCCGCCGAGACTTCGACGCCCACCGAAGGAATTCCAGCGTTCGTGGCCTCCTCGTACGCGACGACGCTCGTGATCGTAAGATCGTTGACGAATCGCCTCGCCCCGTCATCCGAAATCGTCCCGGGTCGCTCAGACCCCCG
>CAZYCB010000381.1:0-2987 GCA_964645735.1 uncultured bacterium
GGTTGCTGCGAGGAGGTTGGGAGGATCCGGTGCACGAACGACCTGAATATTTTTCGAAGGAAAAACCGAACCAATGTCCGCGCTGTGGTTCCGAAAGCGTTGTGGATATCGTGTGGGGGTTGCCGAGCGCAAGCGCATGGACAGACGCCCTCGAGGGCAATATCGTCCTGGGTGGACGCATGCGTGACGAGGGGGACCCATCGTGGAAATGCACTCGGTGCAATGCCGATGTATATCGTGAAGAACTCAAAGGCCGCCTCGCCGATGACACGACGGCCTTCTAACACGAACAAGAAGTCGATGACCACGTCTATCATACCGGCTGCCGGGCAGCATCGGGCTCGCGAGCCGTGTCACGGCCGTTGCGCAGACAGTGGGTCATCCAGAGGGCAGTCGAGAAGAAAGGAGAGTTAAAATGGCTGGGGGAGGCTGTGCTAAGTGCGGCTTTCGGGCGAAGTACGATAACAAACCGACATCGTTTCTAGGGAGACTCTGGCGCTGGCATATCAACTTCTGCCCCGGATGGAAGAGCTACGTCATGTCTCTGTCCCCGGAAGAAAAGGCTAAGCTGGCCGAGCGGTACAAATTCGAGAAATATCGGTAGCGCGGTACTGAGGCGTGAGACACGGCCTCGTGGAGATTGATGAGTACGGGTTTTCTCGTTCTGGCCATCCTGAGTGCACTCTGGGGAGTGGTGGACGGGATTCTCATCGCCGCTGCGCTCGACAGACGCGGAATTCGCGTGAATATATTCCTCTTTCGGGTGTTCTTCTTTCGCTACCTCCGTCAGTACAGAGAGATCACTCTGAGCGAAACCGGCAAGGTGGGATCGCTCTATTACTCGTTCGTTGTGGCGATGAACGTGGCGCTCGTGTGCGGGATAGTCGGATGGATACTGCGGGCGAGGTGAGCGTGGGGCGCGTGGGCGGGCGGGTTGTCTTCGAGAAGAGATGAACAGCGAACGAAGAGGCGCACCGCGAAAAGAGATGCTCCAGGCAACCGTGAGTCCTGTCGGAGCGGACGAAGGGGAACGACTCCTCGAGATCTGGGAGACCTCTGTCCGCGCGACGCACAGCTTTCTCTCGGAATCCGATATCCAGTCTTTGAAGCCGTTGGTTCTCGAAAAGCTGTTCTGTCTCGAGCACCTTGTCGGCGTGCGTGACCTGACAGGTCGGGTCGTCGGGTTCCTGGGAGTAGACGGCGCAAATATCGAAGCGCTGTTCGTCGATCCTTCTTGGCACCGCATGGGAGTGGGCCGCCGGCTCGCCGACCACGCCGAGAGCGAACTCGGCGCGACAGCGGTCGATGTGAACGAGCAAAATGGCCAAGCTGTGGCGTTCTATCTCCACCTGGGGTTTCGGATCGAAGGGCGATCCGAGGTCGACAGTATGGGGAAGCCGTTTCCGTTGTTGCATCTGCGGCGGTGCAGTGAGTCGAAGGGGCGACGGTGAACACGCGACACGCGTTTATCAAACAGTGCCCGAGGAGGCGTTCGATGCTGACAAGAACGAGTCTGGCCGTTCTTTTTTGTTTTTCGCTTTGTGCCTGTGCCGGTGAACGATCTTCGTCCCCAGACCGGATGATCGACATAGGTACGCACTCCCTACATGCGCACATCGTGGGCGATGGCCTTCCGGCCATCGTGATCGACGTTGGCATCGCCAGCCGGTCCGGGGAGTGGTATCCTCTCCAGAACCGATTGGCAAGCGAAGCAACCGTCATCGTCTACGACCGCGCGGGTTACGGGACGAGCGAACCAGGTCCTCTCCCGCGGGACAGCGGCAGGGAAGCGGACGAACTGAAATCCCTTCTGGATGCGTCGTCGATCCGCGGGCCGTATGTGCTCGTGGGGCACTCGCTCGGGGCCTTGAACCTTCAGGTGTTTGCGGCGCGGTATCCCGGGGACGTCGCCGGTATGGTGCTCCTCGATCCGCCGCCGCTCGGCTGGCTTCTGGGTGAACGATTCACGGAGCTTCGTGCATTGGCCGAGCGAATGACGAACGAGTGGCAAATGACGGCTGACCGTGGTCTGGCCTCCGCCGATTCCTCCGCCGCGTCTCAGGCCGCGTTCTACCGCACGATCGCGTCCGAGCACCGCGAGATGATCGGCAGGAGCGCGGAGCTCGCGGCTGCAATCGGGACGTTTGGAGACACTCCGTTGACCGTCATTGCGGCGGGGAAACCGAGCGCGATGTTCGGTGATGTGGCGGCGGAATACCAGAACTACTGGATCGACCAAAGCCGCGCCGTCGCCGAGAAATCCTCTCGCGGCGAATTCGTCATGGCGAGGGAGAGCTCGCACATGCTGCATATCGAGGCGGCGGACACCGTCCTCGCATGCATACTGTCTGTGAGAAAGATGGGATCCCAATGACACACACCACCAAATCCGGGAAAGCGTTCGGTCTCGTTGTATGGCTGGCCGTGAGCTTTGTGGCCGCAGCCATCGGGGGCATCGCGTCCGCGAAGGCCGGCCTCTTCTACCGGCAGCTTGCGCGCCCCGATTGGGCGCCGCCCGGGTGGCTGTTCGGACCCGTGTGGACCGTGCTGTATGTCCTCATGGGGATTGCGGCGTGGCTCGTTTGGCGAGTCCGCGGTTTTCGCGCGTCACGGGCTGCTCTCATTCTGTTCATCATCCAGCTGGCCGCCAATGCGCTCTGGACGTGGATTTTCTTTGTTTGGAGGCACGGCGCGCTGGCCTTCGTCGAGATTCTCGTTCTTTGGGGATTGATACTGGGCACCGCGGTCGGGTTCTGGCGCGCGCGACCGCTTGCGGGGGTCTTGCTGTTCCCGTACGTGGCGTGGGTGACCTTTGCGTCTGCGCTCACATTCGCCGTGTGGAGGCTCAATCCTCTTCTCTTGAGATGAGAAGAAAGGCCGTGTCGTTAGGCGGGCGTTATCCAGACGCCTTAAAAGGGTTTCAACAAAAGAGGTTAGCAGTGGAAGAAAGTAATATCACGAAGTGGCTTCTGGAAGCGATCCCGTAT
>CAZYCB010000382.1:0-5300 GCA_964645735.1 uncultured bacterium
CTCGGGTGCGAGGTCAAGGCGCTGGGCCGCGGACACATACAGAGAATCAAGGAGACGGCGAGGAAAAAGAAGTAGCTTCGGATAAGCGTCGAGACGGTGCGTTCGGGCTCGGGGCGAGACCCCGGGCCCGATCTTTTTGGAATTCGCAGGATCTGCGCTCTCGAGCCGGGGCTTCTTCTTCCCTTTAACGCCCGGGACGGATATATTTCAATCGACATGGGACACAGCACCGACATACGCAGGCTCTACCGAGGAACGATCATCTCCCGTGTAAAGGAATCCCGGCGGCTGGGAGATCCTCGAAGACACGAGCTCTCTCCGAGCGTGATCGATTTCGGGCCGGTGAGGTTCGTTCTCGCCCGTCACTTCGGTTTCTGTTTCGGCGTCGAGAACGCCGTCGAGATCGCGTACGAGGCGCTCGAAGCCAACCCCGGACGCCGGATATTCTTCCTGAGCGAGATGATTCACAATCCAAAGGTGAACGGCGACCTTCGAGACCGGGGGGTCCGTTTCATCTTCGCGCCGTCGGGAGAGCAGCTCGTCCCATGGGACGAGCTGGCGCCGGACGACATCGTCGTCGTTCCCGCTTTCGGGACGACGCTCGAGATGGAGGAGATGCTCGAGCGCCGCGGGATCGATTCTTACCGTTACAACACGACCTGCCCATTCGTCGAGAAGGTCTGGAAGAGAAGCGCCCAGCTCGGCGAACAGAAGTACACCGTGATCGTTCACGGAAAGGCGACGCACGAAGAGACGCGCGCTACTTTTTCCCACAGTGCCCGAAGCACGCCGACGGTCGTCGTTCTCGATCTGAAGGAGGCTGTCGTTCTCGCGGACATCATCAGAGGACGAGCCGGACGGGACACTTTCCAGGAGTATTTCGGCCACAAGTGCTCGGCGGGATTCGACCCCGATCGCGATCTTTCGAGAATCGGCGTGGTCAATCAGACGACCATGCTCGCCGCGGAGACTCGAGAGATCTCCAGGATCCTGCGCGAGGCGATGGCGGAGCGCTACGGGAGCGAGCGGATCGGCGATCATTTCGCCGACACCTCCGACACGCTCTGCTACGCGACGAACGAGAATCAGAACGCCACGTACGCGCTGATCGAACGGGGCGCCGATCTTGCGCTGGTCGTGGGCGGATACAACTCGTCGAACACCTCGCACATCGTCGATCTCTGCCAGGAGGCTCTTCCAACCTACTTCATAGAAAACGAAAGCGAGATCGTCTCCGAGAAACGGATCCGTCATTTCTCCCTGCAGAAACGAGCGATCGTTGTGACGGATGAGTGGCTTCCGTCCAAACGCCCCGTGGACATCATTCTCACGTGCGGGGCCTCGTGCCCGGACGCCGTGCTCGACGACGTCCTCGTTCGAGTTCTCTCCTTCTTCCGCGGATCGCGGCCGATCCAGGAAGTCCTGGCCGCCTACCCGCGGTAGACACCCCTCCAGGTCATCGCAAATTCGTTCGACGAGGTTGCCAGATCGCCTCTTTTTCGCCGCCCTGCCCGCTCGCGAGAAGCCGTCTCCGTCCGCCGGTCCGGCAGAGGTGCCGCGCCGGATGACACTGCAGACGTCTTGGCAACCTCTTTCCCCTCTAAGGAGATGCGCGCTCGGTTCCCCGCCGGTGTAACGTTTAGTTGTCAGCTTCCTGTCGGAATTGTCTTACAAACCCGTCGCCCGTCGCCCGCCCCGGAAAACGATATCTTTAGGCTGGCACACAAGTTGCGTATCCGGTCACCCATCAACGCTCGGGGCACTAAATTCCCGTTCCATGGCCGCATCCGCATCCTCGATGCCGCCGGGACACGCCAGGATCTCTACTGGAAAGGGCTCGACGTGAAACTCACTTTGGACGATGCGCGACCGGCCGATGACCCGAACAGGGCGACGAACACATCGCAATCCGTCAAGACCGGTCTCGATAGACAGACGAGCTTGAATTGGTCTTTGGTCGTCATTGCCTTCGTGACCATCGCGCTGGGCGCATTCACCGTCGTGTATCCGGCCGTGAGCGCACCGCTCCGCTCGGTACAGCCGTGGATAAGACCTCAGACGATTCTCATCGTCGTCCTGTGTCTGGCTCTGTTGACGCTCACCGGACTCGCGCATCAGCGCCGCTACCTCGCCCTACTCCGGCGACAGTTCGCGCAGGCGCAGATGGAGGAGGGCGCTCGGGCGAGAAAACACACGCAGCGGCTGTTCGCCCTGCTGAATGTAAGCCGCGTGCTCGGGTCGTCGTCCGATCTCCAGAGAGTGTTCGATTCCGTCGCGGAGATCTGCGTCGACGCGTTCAGCTGCCACCAAGCATCGCTCATGGTCTACGAAAGCGACTCGCAGGAACTCGTCGTCCGTGCCGTGGCCGGCGAGTCGGTGCCTTCAAATGTGATGGGGGCGCGTGTGAAGC
This sequence comes from uncultured bacterium, assembly GCA_964645735.1. Lineage (GTDB taxonomy): Bacteria > Krumholzibacteriota > Krumholzibacteriia > WVZY01 > WVZY01 > CAZYCB01. Next base: position 2,411 of record CAZYCB010000382.1, read on the forward strand.
TCGGCGAAGGGATCGCCGGCTGGGCAGCCAAGAAAAACCAGTCGCTGCTCATCGGGGCGGATTTCGATCCGGCGAAATATCCCGAGCTCGAGCTGAAGAACGCGGCGCTCAACTCGGCGATGGTCGTGCCGATCGTTCTCAGAGACGAACTCGTCGGGGTCTTGAACGTCAGCACGCGGTCACGCAAGACGGACTACGACGGCGACGACCTGAGAGCTCTCCAGGTGTTCGCCGAGAATGTGGGAACGTGCATCCGCCACACGGAACAAGCGTCGTGGATGAGACAAACGATACGAAATCTCCAAGAAACGGTCAAAGCCCAGAGGAAACAGGGCGAGAACAAGATGGGCGAATTCACCGCCTCCGGCCGAGGAAAAGGGATTCGCAACTAGCGTTCATCCGGCTGCCGTCGTTTCGCGCTCGAGAAGAAGGAAGCCCTGTGCCGATCCCCCTGATCGGCGCAGGGCTTTTTTCTTCGTATCCCCGGACTCTTCGTGTCCCCGGAACGATCGGGCCGGCCGGTCACATGCCGGAACCCATCGCCACGGTGAGCGCTGCACGCGCCCACTCGAGAACGTTCTCCACTCCCGGAACGATTCCCGACGGCCCGAACCCCAGCCAGAGAACGGCGAAAAGCGACACGACTAGCACGATCTTGACGCCGAGATCCGCGTGAACGGGTACCGGAGCCTCGCCCTTACGCATGTACATCGCCACGATCACGCGGAGATAGTAGTAGAGGGAGAGCGCGCTGTTGAGGACGCCGATGACCGCGAGGCTCACCATCCCCCGGTCCACGGCGGCGCTGAAAACGTAGTACTTCGCGAAGAACCCCGCGGTGGGCGGAATCCCCGCGAGCGAGAGCATGAAGGCGGCCATGCAGAACCCCAGAAACGGGTATTGGAGACCGAGTCCCGCATAATCCCCTTCCTCGAGGCCCCGCGTGAATCCCCTCTTCTCGATCGCGCTCACGACGGCGAACGCGCCGAGCGTCATGAACGCGTATGCCAGCACGTAGAACATGACGCTCGAGGCCGCGTTCGTATTGTTTCCGCCAAGCGCGGCGACGCCGACGAGGATGTACCCGGCGTGCGCGATGCTCGAGTAGGCGAGCATGCGCTTGATGTTCCTCTGCACGAGCGCGATGAAATTCCCGGCCGTCATCGTGATCACGGCGAGCACCCACACGGCCCCCGCCCACTCCGCCCGGCTCGGCATGAAGCACAGCGAGAAAAGCCTCAGAAACGCGCCGAACGACGCCGCCTTCACCGCCGTCGCCATGAGAGATGTGACCGGCGTGGGCGCTCCCTGATAGACGTCCGGCGTCCACATATGGAACGGCACCGACGACACCTTGAAGGCGAATCCCGCGAGAACGAGCGCGATGGCGAGGAGGAAAACGGGATTGCGGGCGAGTCCCCGCTCCAGGACCGCCGCGGCGATGTTGCCGAAGTTCGTGCTCCCGGCCACGCCGTACACGAGAGAGACGCCGTAGAGAAAGAAACCGATGGCGAACGCCCCGATGAGAAAGTATTTGAGCGCCGCCTCGTTCGACAGAAAATCGCGGCGCCGGAATGCAACGAGGACATAGATGGCGACGCTCATCAGCTCGATCCCGAGAAACACGGTGATCAGGTCGAACGCGGACACGAGAACGACCATTCCCGTCGTGGAGAAGAATATCATCGACAGGAATTCGCTCCGGTTCATGCCGAAACGCGCGAGGTAGTTCGCCGACGTGAGGATCGTTCCGACCGCGCAGATCGCCACCACGATGGTGAAGAACACCGAGAAGCGGTCGACGACGAGCATCCCGCCGAGGATCGGCCCGCCCGGCACGTCCCAGAGACGGATCGCATAGAGAACGGCGATCGCGTAGAGCGCGATCGCGAACACGCGCTGCCGCCCGTCGACCGGACGGTTGAGAGCCCCGGATACGACGAACGCCATCCCGCCCAGGAACATGACGAGCATCGGCGCGAGCTGGAAGATCACGCGGGCATCTATCGTTGGAGCCGTCACCGTCCGCCTCCCCCTTCGCCGCTTGCGCGGTTCTCTTCGGAAACGAGGTCCCCGGCGTCTTCCTCATTCTCGCCTGATTCGCGTGCGCTCGGCGCCTCTCCGCCTTCTTCGACGCCCAAGCCCGACGCTTCCCCGCCGATTCCCTTCTCTTTCGCGCCGGCGTCCATCGTCCGCTTCCGATCGATGATTTGCTGGAGAGAACTCCCCGGTTCGAGCGCCGCGCGTTGTTCGGTCACCTGCGCGACGAACTTGTTCACCGCGGGTTCCATACGGCTGAGGAACGGTTTCGGGTAAATGCCCATGAAGAAGATCAGCGCGAGAATCGGCAGGAAAACGACAACCTCGCGGAGGTCGAGGTCTTTCAGGCCCTCGGCCCCGCCCTCTTTCTGCGCCGCCGCGCTATTCTCGTCCTTCGCCGCGCTTTCCCCGTGCGCCGCCATGCCGCCTTTCTTTTTCGCCGCCCCGAAAAACATGCGCTGGTACATCCACAGCATGTAGATCGCGCCGAGAACGACACCCGACGCGGCGAGCACCGCCCAGAGGGCCTTCGCCTTGAACGCTCCGATCAGTATGAGAAACTCCCCGACGAATCCGTTCAGCCCCGGGAGCCCTATCGACGAGAGCATCACGATCATGAAGATGACCGCGTAGACGGGCATCACGCCAGCCAACCCTCCGAACGCACTGATCATGCGCGTGTGCCGCCTCTCGTAGATGACGCCGACGAGGAGGAAGAGCGGGCCGGTGGGGGGGGCGGTCTACGAGATGCTCAACCACGGGCTCTCCACGGGCGCGCTCTTCCTCCTCGTCGGCGTCATGTACGAGCGAAGGCACACGCGCGAGATTGCGGAATACGGCGGGCTCTCGA
>CAZYCB010000383.1:0-3611 GCA_964645735.1 uncultured bacterium
GTCGGGGGGATCTCGGCGGCGACCATGACCACGACGAACGCGACCAGAAAAACGTTGAGTATCTGCGTCGTCGAAATGTGGACGTGTTTCATACGCTGTCGTTTCGGTCCGCCTCGGCGCGGCTGCGAGGGTCGTTCTTCGGTCTCTGTCCGTTCGGCGAGTCCAGTCGCGAGGGCTTCCGGACTCGATCCCGCGCCGTCGCTTTGCAATTTTCGTTCCTCGGAGGCGGGATCGTGGGAACGCGGTTTCGCCGCCGGACGCCCGGCCGCGCAATGACGCGCGGTGTGGCATTTGGTTTGTTTCCAGGTCATTGCGGCGCCGCCGGTCGGTGTGCTCTTCGAGCGCCTTGCCGCGCGGAGCGTGCCGCGCGCTCCGGCCGCTCGAGGGCAAGCGGAGCACTCGTCGGGCGAGGCGAGCGCAGAAAGCAAATTGCACGAAGGGCGCCTCTCTCAGTTGACAGACCCCAGAGCGCGACTTAGTATGCCCAAGGCAAAGAGCCGACGCAGTGCGGCGAAAACGATTTTGGCGAAACGAACGATGCTGGCGGGCCGGAAGGGGAGTGCTCATGGCGGCACGAAAGACCGAGAGAACATCGAAGAAAAAACCGAAGGGCGGGGCGAAAAAGAAACACTCGAGCGCCGGAGCTCGCGTCGTCGAAGGACTCCCGCTTTTCGCGAACGAACCCGCGCCGAAGGCCGCGCCCAAAACGAAAGGTCCACGAGCGGAAGAAGACGCACGGGACGTGCTTGCGGCACCCGAGACAGACGTGCAGCAGGCCGAAGAAGGTGCGAGCGCGCTGCAGGCGGAGCCCGAACCGGAAACGCCGAGACGATCGTCGAAGGGAAAGAAGACCTACGAGACCGCCGAGACCATCGCCCGCCGCCAGAGAGAAATCTCGATCAGCGAGTTCTTCGCGAAGAACCGGCACCTGCTCGGATTCGACAGCCTTTCCAAAGCGCTTCTCACCGCGGTGAAGGAAGCGGTCGACAACTCCCTCGATGCGTGCGAAGAGGCGGGGATCCTCCCCGATCTCCTCGTGGAGATCCGCGAACTCGCCGAAGATCGTTTCCGCGTGGTGGTGGCGGATTCGGGTCCGGGAATCGTCAAGGCGCAGGTCCCCAAGATCTTCGGCAAGCTCCTCTACGGATCGAAGTTTCACGTACTCAAACAGGCGAGAGGCCAGCAGGGAATCGGTATATCGGCCGCGGTGATGTACTCGCAGCTCACCACCGGAAAGCCCGTCAAAGTGATCACGCGGACGAACCCGAAGCAGGATGCTCACGTCTACGAAATACAGATCCATACGAAAACGAACACGCCGGTGATCGTGAGCGAAGGCACCCAGGACTGGGAACGTCCCCACGGCACGCAGGTGGAGATCGAACTTCTCGCGTCGTACAAGAAGGGTCAGCGTTCCGTCGACGAGTATCTCCACCAGGTGGCGATGGCCAACCCGCACGCGGAACTCGTCTACCGCCCGCCCCGCGATCCCGAAGTGGTGTACAAGCGGCTGGCGGCCTCGCTCCCCATCGAGGCGAAGGCGATCAAGCCGCATCCCCACGGGATCGAGCTCGGCGTCCTGCTCGACATGCTCAAGGTAACGCACGCCCGGAACATCAAGATGTTCCTCGAGCACGAGTTCTCGCGCATGAGTGCCCGCGTCTCGCTCGATGTCCTCGAAGCGGCGAAGATCCCGCCGACGACGGCGCCGAAACGAATCACGCGCGAACAAGGGGACGAGTTGATACGCGCGTTCGCGAAGGCGAAGATCATGAAACCTCCGACCGATTGCTTGTCGCCGATCGGCGAGGAACTTCTCCTCCACACCGTTCAGAGGGAAGCGGAGCCGGAGTTCTGCACATCGGTCACGCGGCCGCCCGCCGTTTACAGGGGAAATCCTTTTCAAATCGAGGCGGCGATCGGTTGGGGCGGACCGATGCTCCCCGAGGACGAGATCGTGAGGCTCTACCGGTTCGCCAACCGGGCACCTCTCGTGTACCAGCAGTCGGCGTGCGCGATGACGAATTCCGTCATGAACACCGCGTGGAAGAACTACGGCGTCTCGCAGGCGCGGGGAGCGCTCCCCTCGGGACCGCTCCTCGTCGTCGTTAACATCGCTTCCGCCTGGGTTCCCTTTACGTCCGAGAGCAAGGAAGCGATCGCGCACTACACCGAGATCATCAAGGAGATCAAGCTCGCCCTGCAGGACTGCGGACGGCAGCTCGCGCGCTTCATACGCCGCGGCGCGAAAGCGAGGGAAGAGGCGAAAAAACGCTCCTACATCGAGCAGTACATCCCGCACGTGGGAGTCGCGCTCAAGGAGATTCTGTCGCTCTCGGACAAGGAAGAGGAGCGCGTCGTCGACACGCTCAGGGACACGCTCGAAAAGAGCCGCACATTCTGAATCGGCGCAATCCGAATAGAAGGAGATCGGCGTGGCAGAGGGAACCGTCGTCAAGAAGATCAAGGGCGAAGCGCAGAGGATCAAGGGAACGATACTCGACGGGAAACGCCCGTCGATGAAGTTCCCGCTCCGGGCGCTCTCCAACGTGAAGTACCAGGCGTCGAGCGGGTTCTTCGAGATGCGGGGCATCAAGAAGGAGCGGACGCTCACGGTGAACACCGTGAAGACCTTCGCTCAGACGCTCCGCATGATGGCGTTCTCGAAGGAGCTCATCGAGACGGACGATATCGCGACGAAGAGGGAGGCGTACTACGTCTCCAAGAACTGGGAGGCGGCGCGCTTCAGCGAGCAGCCCGAGTCCGATACGGTGATCGACGACATCGAGGCCTTTTTCGGGATGAACCGCGAGCAGCTCGGGTTCATCCCCGAGGAAAAGGGCGGCGACGTGGCGGGCAAGCTCGTTGTCGTCGACGAGGACAGGGATACGAAAAAGAAAATCAAGATCGACTGCACGAAATTCGGAAGCGGGGCGTATTCGATCCCCATCGGCGTCGAGCGACTCGAGTTCGACACGGAGGCGGATTTCATTCTCGTCATCGAGACGGCCGGTATGTTCCAGCGCCTGGTGAAGCACAACTACTGGAAGAAGGCGAACTGCGTCCTCGTTTCCATGGGCGGTGTGCCGACAAGGGCGTGCCGGCGCTTCATACGGCGGCTCGCCGACGCGAAGGAGCTCCCCGTGTACGTGTTCGTCGACGGAGATCCGTACGGGATCAGCAACATCTACAGGACGCTCAAGGTGGGCAGCGGAAACGCCGCTCACCTGAACGAGTTTTTCTGCGTTCCCCAGGCGCGTTTCCTGGGGATCACGCCGCAGGACATCATCACGTACAAGCTTCCCACGCATCCCCTGAAGGAAGTGGACGTCAAGCGGGCGAAGGACGCTATCAAGAACGACCCGTTCATCCTCCACCACAAACCGTGGCAGAAGGCGCTCGAGCAGATGATCAAGATGGGGGTGAGGGCGGAACAGCAGGCGCTCGCGAAGCACGGCTTGAACTACGTGATCGACGTGTATCTCCCCGAGAAGATCAAGCACCCCGAGCAGTTTTTGCCCTAGGTGGTGGGGCGCTGCAGGGTGGTGGGGGGGCCGTTGCGGGGGCGGCCGAGGATGGGCCGCCCCCCCGCGGGCAGGCGAGGGAAGCGG
>CAZYCB010000384.1:0-1815 GCA_964645735.1 uncultured bacterium
TCCACGTCACCGCGGCGCCCCCGGTATTCTCGAGCGTGTAATCGACTCCCGTGGGGTAGAACGGGCCGCCTTCCAGCCCGGTTGACGTGAACGTCGTAGCAGGCGTCACGCTGAGCGCCGGTGCGGTCTCGAAAGACGCTGCCCCGACCCATGTGTCCCACGACGGGCTTGGACTGCTCGAGGCGAACTGCCCGTAGAACCAGAATGTCTTGTTATCGCTGTCATGATCGATGTCGCATCCATAGTAATCGCCCCAGCGATAAGGGCTCCCGATCGTTCCCGATCCTCCGCCGGCGTAGTTCGTCTGACCCGCAACCAGGAACGCGCTCCCGGAGAAGGTGCCACCCTCAACATAATCCACGTATCTCGTACCCACGAACTCCGTGGGCCCGCCGCGCGAGAAACAGATGATCCCGCGCCCGCTCGTGTCGAGATCGACCGCCGGGTACGCATAGTAGGAACCGGAAGCGCCATACCCGCTTTCTTGCACAATGGCGCGAGTGGACGTGTTGATGATATAAATCTGGATCGCCGAACGGTCCGTTTCCACTCCTCCCCAATTGATCCTCTTACTCAGCACGGTCCACAGACGGGAGGAATAGTACTTCGAGGTGAGGAGCCTCGCGTCTCCGCAGTCGACGTACGTCGTGTTCGGCTGTATGAGCGGCGGCGGATCGTCGTATGCGCTGACCGCAAGGTTGTATCCGTTGAGCACAGGTGCCGCAGGCGCACCGGTGATTTCCCAGAGAGAGAGAATCGATCCCCCACCCTGCTTCGAGTTCATCAGGAAGTACTTGGCCGGCCACGAGTTCATCTCGGTCGCGCGAAGCGCGAAAGCGAGTGTCGCGTCGCCGGGGTTGGTCATTGCGAAGAATTCCGTCCGGGACGATGGGTCTGCGACGTAGATCTGGTCTTTGTCGAGAACGGCAATCCGTGCGCGCTGGAATACCGAGGACCAGTTGAAGTCGTTCGTCGTGATGTACACGCAGTTCGGGTCGACACCGAGATCCGGGTAGTCTCCCCAGTAACCGCCGTTGTTCGTCCAAGTGTATCCGTAGTACCACCAGTTGCCGCCCGCCCCCGGCGGAGTCGTGCCTGCCGAGACGATGAGCTCGATCCACGACTCGTTCGTCCCCACGTTCTTCACCGCATAGCTCAAGATCCACCGGTCGTCCCATTCATCGTAGACGACCTTGGGGTCGAAGATGAACGCTGTCATGTTGCTAAGAGACGCGAGCGAGTTCTGATAGATCTGCGTGCCGCACTTGTCGTAGACGGCGAAGTCGGAGTTGACGACGAGCACGATGTAATTCGCGTTCACAGCGAGATCGCAATCGGGAGGCGTCAGGCTCGTCTGATCGATCCCGTGAAAGCTCTTGATGAGAGCCTGCGCGAGCGTCCCCTCCATGCGGGTTTCCGTCGCCTCATCGATCGTGGCGCTCTTGCTCAGCTCGCGAAGCACGTCGGCCGGTATCTTGAAGTCGTCCGGAATCCGCAGGTTGACGTTCGCCATATCGCCGTCCGTGGGCTCGTAGGCCGCGACGGCAGGCGGGAACCCCTCGCCGAATCCAGGAACGGTCACGACCCCCGCCGGGACCCCCTGGTACGTCACATCGGGAACGCCCGGGGAGGACGCGGCCCGCAGACGGGCCTCGTCGATGGCGGCTTTCCGCAAATCGGGGTCACGCGGGAGCGGCGGCACCAGTTCTCCGTCGACCCAGGTGGCGTGCTGGGGCTCCGCATCCGCCGCCGTCGTCAGATCCGGCACCGCTGGATTCGACGCCTGCTCCGTCTCCGCGGCGGCGCCACCGGCCG
>CAZYCB010000385.1:0-2450 GCA_964645735.1 uncultured bacterium
GATCGTCCCCGTGGTGAAGCAGGCCCAGCAGATGAGTCTCCTCGGGATCGCCGAAGCGATCAACGATCTCGCCGAGCGAGCACGAACGAAACGGCTTTCCGTCGACGATGTCCAGGGAGGGACTTTCACCATAACGAACCCGGGTGTGTTCGGAACGCTCATGGGAGCCCCCATCATCAACCAGCCCCAGGTGGCGATTCTCGGCGTCGGAGTCATCAAGAAGAGGCCCGTGGTGATCGACGACGCGATCGCGATACGCCCGATCATGTTCCTGAGCCTCTCGTACGACCACCGTCTGGTCGATGGAGCCGACGCCGCGAAGTTCCTGGCCTTCGTGGTGAACGATCTCGAAACAGCGCGCTGAGGACACACCCATGCACCGCGTCGTTGTCCATGATCTCGGCACCGTTCCCTACGACGATGCGTACAAACTCCAGCGTGAAACGGTGGAACAGCTGCAAGGCGGAGGGACGGAGGAGGCGCTCTACCTCCTCGAACACCCCCACGTCATCACGAAGGGCCGGAACGCATCCGGATCGACGCTGCTGGCGAGCCGCGATCTGCTCGCGAGTCGAGGCATTGCCCTGGTGGAGACGGACCGCGGCGGTGACATCACGTACCACGGCCCGGGACAGCTCATCGGCTACCCGATCCTTCAGTTGGAGCCCGCGAGACGGGACATTCGCCGCTACGTGACGGATGTGGAAGAGGTGATCATTCGTACGCTCTCCGAATTCTCCATCGAAGCGCGCAGAAATGCCGTGCACCGCGGAGTGTGGCTCGGCGAGCGCAAGATCGCGTCGGTGGGCATCCGCATCTCGCGTTGGGTGACGTCGCACGGGTTCGCGCTGAACGTCGACACGGACCTCTCGTTCTTTTCGCTGATCGTCCCCTGCGGCATTCACGACTGCCGGATGACATCGATGGCCCGCGAACTCGGAGGTTCCATCGACATGCCGGAGGTAAAACGGGCCGTTACCCGCGCTTTTTCGAGCGTTTTCGGCCGCGAGGTCGCCCTCACTGCCGGAGGACAGCGGTGTCGCTCCGACACGAGGGATCCCCTCGGCGGAGCGAGCCCGCTCCAGGACAGCTCCCCCATCCAGAGCGAGGTACCCCGTGTCTGAGCGCAAGCGTCTTCCCCGGCCCGAATGGCTCAAGGTGTCGCTCAAGACGACGGAGAACTTCCGGCAAGTGGGCGCTCTCATCTCCGACCATTCCCTCCACACCGTCTGCCAGGAGGCGAAGTGCCCGAACATCTACGAGTGCTGGAACCAGCGGACGGCGACGTTCATGATCCTCGGGGACATATGCACGCGGCGCTGCGGGTTCTGCTCGGTCAAGAAGGGCACACCCGCCGAGGTCGACAGCAGCGAACCCGAAAACGTGGCGAAAGCCGCCGAGACGATGGGGCTCGGATATGCCGTAGTGACGTCCGTCGACCGCGACGATCTCCCCGACGCAGGGGCGGCGCACTTCGCCCGGACGATAGGCGCGATACGCGCCCTCCTCCCGCGCTGCCGTGTGGAGATCCTCATCCCCGACTTCGGCGGGAGGCGCGACCTCCTCGACGTCGTGCTCGACGCGCGCCCGGACGTCCTCGCCCACAACCTCGAGACGGTCAAGCCCCTCTACCGCCGCGTAAGGCCGATCGCGGTCTATGAGAGATCGCTCGAAATCATACGCGCTGCGACGGAGCACTCCGCACAAAACGGCGTCGACATTCGCACGAAGTGCGGGATCATGCTCGGGCTCGGCGAGACGGCAGAGGAGATTCTCGAAACGATACGCGACATCGCGCGGACAGGGTGCGACATCATCACCATCGGCCAATACTTGAGCCCGAAGCGCACTTCACTGCCGGTGGAGAAGTTCTACACGCCGCGCGAGTTCGCATTTTTCCGCGAGAAGGCCCTCGAGTTCGGGATCAAGCACGCCGAATCGGCGCCGCTCGTCCGCAGTTCGTACCACGCCCGCCAAGCCCACGCGCAAACCCAGAAAACGAACGGTTAACATCGCTCGAGGATCGCGCCCGCCGCGGATCCTGTCGGCCATCCGCCCGCGGCCGTGCTCGCAAACGCTGCGCTCGGGCGCGGGCACCCTTGGCCGCCACCCGCGGCTTCGATGGTCACATGTCCCAGTTGTCGAGTTCGAGGAGAAATGGATTGGATTTTCTTTCGATGCGGATCGTCGTTTCCGGACCGTGACCGGGGTAGACGACCATATCATCTGGCAGGTCGAGGATGATGTCCTTGAGAGTCTTCGCCATCTGGCGCTCGCTCGCGCCCATGAGGTCCGTGCGGCCGATGCTCCCCCTGAAAAGCACGTCGCCGACGAAGATCGCAGGCGGTTTCTCGTTCGGGAACGCGATCGATATTCCCCCCGGCGAATGGCCCGGCGTGTGGATCACCTCGCCGGCGAGGTTCCCGAACGCGATTTTGTCGCCGTGGCCG
>CAZYCB010000386.1:0-4791 GCA_964645735.1 uncultured bacterium
GTGCCCGGCGTCGGCGATATCGCCGTCGCGTACATCACGAACGGCGCGATCGTTCCGGGTCAGGCATACAACTTCGTTTATCAAGTCACCGTTCCCCTCGGCATGAGCGCGGGAGTGCTCGGAAACACGGAGGCCGTGGCCTACGTCGATAACTCCGTTGCGACGCCCGATCCAACGATCGTCGTCTCGAACAATGCGATCGTTACCATCGGCGGGATCGCCGACGTATTGATAGGCCCGGCGGGGAACCCTGGAGCAGGGACTCCTCCGAACTACAACGACGACGTGCAGTCCGTCGCAAGCGCATCCGCGGGCTCGGCGGTTGACTTCGTGAACACGGTGAGAAACGACGGCAACGCGAGCGACCAGATCAATATCCTCGTCGATGCCGCGTCCACCATACCCCCGACGTGGGGTGTCATTCTCTTGATGTCCGACGGCGTCACGCCTCTCGTGGATACCGGTTCGGACGGAATTCCCGACGTCGGGCCTGTCCCCCAGGGCGGCACAGCCGACGTCGTGATCCGTCTGGTCATCCCCGGCAACCAGGCGGCGGGCGGACCGTTCGATGCGGTCATACGCGCGCAATCGACGATCAATCCTGCGGAGTACAACTTGACGACGGACCGCGTGCTCGCTGTCGTGCCGGCCAGTGTCGACATCGGCAACTACACCGCCGGTCCGGGGACGGACAACAACCCGGCCAATCGGAACGCCAATCCGGGAACGACCGCCGATTTTCCTCTCGACGTCGTCAACACGGGCGGCGGTCTGGATTCGTACACGCTCTCGTCCTCCATCCCGGCGCTCTGGGGCGTGACGTACTACGATGACGCGAACGGAAACGGTGTGCTCGATGCGGGCGAAACCACGACGCTCGTCTCGGTGGGTCCCGTGCCCGCGTCGTCCGAAGTTCACATCATCGCCCGCGTGTCCGTTCCGGCGGGGGCGGCTCCCGGCGTGAACAACACGTCGTTTACCGCCACGTCGACGAACAACGGTGCGATCTCGGATACCATGATGAACACGGTGACGGTGACGAGCTTCGCCGCCGTGGCCTTCGTTCCGGATCGGAACGGAACGGCGAGCGTGGGCGGTACACTGAGGTACACCCACACGCTGACCAACACCGGCAACGTGTCCGATACCTTCACGCTTTCCTACGTGTCATCGCAGGGGTGGACGTGGGTTTTCTACGATGCGCTCAACAACCCGATGGTCTCGGTATTTCTCGCCCCCGGCGCGAGCGTTACGGTCATCGCGCAGCTCTTCGTCCCGGCGACGGCGACGCTCGGCACCGTCGAGACGGGCACGCTGACGGCGACGGGCAACGTCACCCTCGTGTCCGATGACGTCGTGGATATCACCGTCATCACGGCGGGCGATCTCCAGATTACGAAGGCCGTGGCTCCTTTAGGCGCGCAAGTGCCGGGAACGGAGCTCACGTACACCACGAGCTATCAGAACCTCGGCACGGACTCGCTGACGTCGATCGTCGTCCTCGACGCCGTGCCCGCGTTCACGCAACTCCGCGTGGGCTCGGCGGCCATCGGTACGCCGCCGGCCTCGATCACGGGGATCGCCGTCGATTACTCGAACGACGGCGGTGCGACGTGGACGTACACGCCAGTGAGCGGAGGCGGCGGTGCGCCGGCGAACTTCGATGCCGACGTGACGCACGTCCGATTCGTCATGGCAGGGGCTCTCGAACCCGGTGGTGCGTCGACCATCGGCGTGAGCTTCGTGGTTCGGATCATCGCAGAATGAGCCGATCCGGCCGGCAGCTTCGGCTGACGGCACGGCGAAACGAGCGATACTTCACTACGGCAGGCGGGTGAGTGGCACCAACCACTCATCCGCCGGCCGCTTATATGGCGGAGCGTGTGCGTGAAAACCCAGCGGCGCCGCAAACAACTCTCCAACTCGTTGACACACATCCTCTTAGGTTGTTGGGTCATCGCGGGAGCGTTTCTTCGCCTCCCGGCGGCCAGGGCCGCCGTCCCTCCCGCCGGGTACGAGATCCTCAGCCGCTCGACGTCGGAGTACCTCGCCCGCGGGACACGTACCGTCGTTTTTTCGAACTCCATTCTCACATCGGTTGACCCTTTCCATCGCGTCAGCCTGACGCCCCTCGGTACGGTTTCGACACCTGCGTTCTCGCTCTCCGGCTTCGAGGGTGACAGTCTCGAATGCCGCTTCGAACTCCGCAACGTCGGCAATATCGCCGACTCCGTCGAGGTTGCATCGGCGATCATCCCGCCGTCGACGATCGGACTCGCGCGCGCGCTTTTCTTCTACGACGCGAACGCGAACTCGCGGTTCGATGCAGGCGAGGACGACCGGTCGTTCTTGAATCTTGCGCCGGGCGAATCGGCCGGTCTGGGCACGCTCATGGTGCTCTCGTCGGGACGCGGAGGGGGAGAGACCTATCTCGCGGTGCGCGCCGGTGTCGGCGACGGCGCGGCGGCGTATTCGGAAGAGAGCGTCGTTCGCGTCGTCACACGCGCCGCACCGGAGGACGTTCTTCACATCGGACCGGCCGATAACCCGAAGGCGCTTCCCGGAGGCGAAGGAAGCCCGGATGACGCGACGGTGGCGCGCGTCCCCTTGGCGGCCCGATCGGTCGTCTTCGAGAACGACGTGCTCAACGAGGGACGCGTCACCGATGTCGTTCAGATCGAGCCCGCCGATCCGTCGGGGTGGCCGGAAGGCTTCGAGGTGGCGATCCGCGATACGAGCGGGAACGAACTTCAAACGTCGCCGGTGGATCCGCACGCGCTCCTCGTCGGCCAGATCGACGCCGGCGCGAAAACGAGGCTGCACATCCGCGTCACGGCGTCATCAGAGTCGTTCTCCACGCTCGTCGCCGATTCGCTCTCGATCAGGCTTCGCGTCCGGTCGCTCGTCGACTCGACGCGTGTGAACGAAACGAACGACCGCATCGTCCTCGCCGAACGGTTCGACGCTCACGCGATGCTCTCGCTCGAACAAACGTTCAAAGAAAACCAGGCGGGGTTCGGAGACGTGGTGACGCTCGTCGCGGCGGTCACCAACGTGACGGACAGCATCTACGTGGATGGCGTCGTTGTCCGCGAGACGCCGCAGCCGGCGCTCGATTTCCTCGGGAGCCCGGCCTTCGAGATGACCGGCCGAGAGCTCGTTTGGCGCGTCGGTGCGCTCGCCCCCGGCGAGCGGCGGGAGACCGTCGTCAAGTTCGCGGTCAATAGCCGCGTGTCGAGGGGATGGACGAAGATCGCCGGCGACGTCCGCGGCACCGCCTTCTCCAGGGATGTCTTCGCGGGTCCCGTGATCAACGTTCTCAAAGTCGACAACGACATCTTTGCGGACGAGGGGATCGTTCTCGGCGATGTCTTCGTCGACGCCGACGGAAACGGGAAGCGCGGCAGGGGAGAGAAGGGCGTACCCGGAGCCGGCGTGTTGCTGGAGAGCGGAGAGTACGTCCTCACGGATTCCACGGGGCGGTTCTCGTTTCCACGTGCTTTCTCCGGGTACAGGATCGTCCGCATCGACGAGAGCACGCTCCCGCACGCGTCGATCGACATGACGGCTGTTTCGATGGAGACGAATGCCGTTTTCGGCACCGAACGCGTGGTTCACCTCCTCCCGTCGGGGCACGCCGTCGTGTCCTTCCCGCTTCCGCCCGCGGATAGTCGCGCCGCTTCGACCGGGGAGAGCGAAGGTGGGGGGGGCGAGGCCGCCGCGCTTGCCGGAGGAGGCGTCTCCGCCCGGTACGGCGCGCTCCCATCGAGCGGCGTGCCTGTGCCGGCGGACACGCTTGTGCGGCAGCCGTTCGGCATCGTCGATCCCGTGTCGGGGAGCGTCGTCAGCCGGAGGAACCAGATCGAGGTGTCGGCAACCGTTCCCCTGGGGAGCCGTTTCGGACTCGTCTGCAACGGCGCGGCCGTGGACGAGAAGCAACTGGGCAGGAAAGTGATCCGCCTCGGCGAGCGGATCGAAGAGATCACGTACTACGGCGTGAAGATCGAGAACGGATGGAATACGATCGCGCTCCACGCCGAACCCACGGACGGGTCGGCGCCGCTCGCGGACAGCATCACCGTTGCGCTCGCCGGAAAGCCCGCGTCGATCGCGCTCTCGCCCGAACGCGTCATCGTGCCCGCGGACGGCCGCGCGTCGGCGGCGGTCCGCGTGGAGCTCCGCGACGAGATCGGGCTTCCGACGATCAACGGACTGCTCGTGACCGTCGTGGAAGGCGATTCGCTCGTCTTGGGGACGGACGAAAACAGGGAGCAGCCGGGTTTTCAGATCGCGAGCCATGACGGCGAATCGCTCCTTCGCGTGCGGCCGAGCGCCGCTCCGGGGCAGCGCCGGATCGTCGTCGAGACAGAGGGCGTGACCGCCTCGTGTACCGTCGCCTACGTTCCCCCCGCACGCCGCATGCTCGCCGCGGGGATCGTCGAGGGCAGACTCGGCGCGATGGACGCCTCGGGCGGCGGCGACCCGCTCGGCCTCGACGACTACGACGACGGTCTTCATCTGGGCGGCGAATCCCGCTTCTTCATCCAGGGAACGGCGTTCGCCGGCGTAAACCTCACCGCGCGCGTGGACACGAAGAAGCGATACGACGATCCGCTTCTCAAAACGGACAACCCGCAATCGCAGTACACGATCTACGGAGATGCATCGCAGCTCCGCTACGCCGCACCGGCGCAGTGGGGCAACTACATCGCGCTCGAGAAGGACCAGTCGTACGTGAAGTACGGGGATTTTCGCTCGCCCCTGAGCGAAGGGGAATTCCTCGCGTACAAG
>CAZYCB010000387.1:0-4246 GCA_964645735.1 uncultured bacterium
TCCGTCGCCGATATCTGCACGACCTCGTACTGCTTTTTGAGTTCGTCCACCACCGGCCAGGCGGCCTGGCTCTGGAACGAGTTGAAATCGAAACCGCCGAAGAGATTCGCCGGCGTGTTGAGTATCCCGATTCTCTTTCGCTCGGCGCCCGCCACGACGCGAATGCTTCTGGAAAGTTCGTACTCCGCGGGAAGCCCCTTGTCGAAGAACGGAATGACGTCCTCCTCCGCACCGCACGTGAACGCCACGCCCATGAAAACCTGCTCGCTTTGGGCGCGCCCCACCGTCTCCGCCACTTCCACCGGCAGAATGCCGAACTTCTCCCGCGCGTCGCGGGCTTCCTTGCTGAACGGTTCGGTGTCGTGGATCAGAACCTCGACTTTCCTGCCCGCCACCGCGTCCATTTCCTTGAGGAGGCTGTAGAGGTTCGTGCGCGCCTGCACGTACTCCCTCGGGACGTTCTTGCTCAGATACGCTTGAATGAACACGGGCCGGTCGCCGGGAATTTCCTTGAGTATCTTTCGCGTTTCCTTCGACAGAGAGTGGAGTTTCTCCGCAGTAAAATCGACGCGGGCGCTCATGCGTCCCACGAGAACGTTGAAGGCGACGAGGGCGACCGCCAGGGCCACCGCGCGGGCGGTCTGATGGAGCCCCATCCGGTATCCGTCGGCCTTGCGCGGCCAGTTTCTCCGTCCGAGGAGCACGACGTTGAGATAGAGCATCATCGCCGCGACCGACACGAAATAGAGGAGCCCCGAGAGGCTCACGACGCCGCGGGCGAAATTGCCGAAAGGTTCCCACACCGTCAGCCCGGCCCCAACCCCCTCGGCGGCGTCGCCGAAGACGCCGAGAATCGGCCCCAGGTCGACGAAGATCACGCAGAACACGGCGCCGAGTATGAACGCGATCGTCGCGCTCGGGCTCAGCAGCGATCCCAACATCCCCAGCGCCACGAAGGCGGCCCCCATGAGCCAGTATCCGAGGTAATTCGACAGTATGAGCCCCAGATCGGGTTTCCCCAGCCAGTAGAGGACAATGAGGTGACTGAGCGACAGCACGAGCGCTGCGGTGTATATGCCGAGGGTCGACAGATATTTCCCCAGCACGATTTCGAGGTCGGTGGCGGGAAGCGTGAGCAGGAGCTCGTCCGTCCCCTGTTTTCTCTCTTCGGCCCATACACCCATCGTGATCGCGGGTATGAAGAACGTGACGAGAAGCGGGAACATCAGGTTCAGCTGGTCGAGGTTGGCCAGATTGTTGAGGAAAAATCGCTCCTGCCAGAACGCGGCCGCCGCGCTGAGGAAGATGAACAGCGTCATGAACACGTATCCGGTCGGATTGCTGAAGTAGAGGCGGAGATCCCTCTTGGCGAGCGCTTTCACGACGGTGAAGTTGACGCTAAATTGTTTCATGTTTCACCGCGCTTTCCGAAGACGACGTACCGCGTTTGCCGTAGCCGGTCATCCTGTAGAATGTCTCCTCGAGCGAGCCGTCCTTCATGAGATCGCCCGGCGACCCATCGTAGATCATTCGACCGTCGTGTATGAGAAGCACGCGCTCTCCGACGGCCACCACCTCCTGGAGGATGTGAGTCGAGATGAGAATCGTTTTCGTCTTGCCGAGCACTTTGATGTTCTGCCGGAATTCGCGGATCTGGTTGGGATCGAGCCCCGCCGTCGGTTCGTCCATGATGAGGACGTCGGGGTCGTGCAGGAGCGCCTGCGCCAGTCCGACGCGCTGCTTGTAGCCGCGAGAGAGCTTGCCGATCGGTTTGCCCAGAACGTCTCCGATGGCGCACTGCTCCGTCACCACGCCGATCCTCTCCTTGAGTTTTCCCGGCGAGAGGCACCTCGCCTCGCCGAAGAACTTGAGAAGACCCAGGGGCGTCATGTCGCTGTAAAGAGGCCCGTTCTCCGGGAGGTAACCGAGGCGTTTCGACGCCTCAAGGTGTTCGCTTTGCACGTCGAAGCCTGCGATTTTCGCCGTTCCCTCGCTCGCCGCCAGGTATCCGGTCAGAATTCTCATCGTGGTGGACTTTCCCGCGCCGTTCGGCCCGAGAAACGCCACGATCTGCCCTTTGGGTATGGTAAAGGAAACGTCCTTGATCGCCACGAAGGGTCCGAAGTACTTCGTCAACCCTTTGACCTCGACCATGATGGCTGCTGCTTTCTCTGCCATGGGATTCCTCGCTGGTTCGCTGACAGGCCGGTCCTCCCAAAACGAGGGGCCGGGACCGGACGGTCGTCGCCATGTCGCCGTCAATGGAAAGAACGGGGTTTTTACAAAGAACCACCCCGGGCGTTCCGAAAGATCCGCTCTCGCCCGCGGCGGGTTGGAAATCGACCCATGATAATAGAAAATTTGCCCTGTGCTTTTCAACTGGAAAATCCACAACGAGATTTTTGGCGTGACGCTTCCGGCCGGCGGGCGGTATGCTCTCCTGTGCTCGTTCAGGCAAAATCCGGTACAGGGAAACCATCCCGCAGCCTCAGGGAGGACGCCAGAAGATGCCAGGGAAACCGTCTCTTCCATCCGTCATCACCATAGAGAGACACATCCTCCACGAACAGGAAGCGTTCCCCGACGCGAGCGGTGCGCTCACCCAGCTTCTTTACGATATCGCGCTCGCCGGAAAGGTCATCGCCAGCCACACGATGCGCGCGGGGCTCGTCGACATCCTCGGCACCGCCGGCCACGAGAACATACAGGGCGAGCAGGTCCAGAAGCTCGACGAGTACGCCCAGTGGGTCATCTATCAGCTCAACGATCACACGGGCCGGCTCGCCGTGATGGCGTCCGAAGAGGAGAAGGACATCATCCCGATTCCCGAGAAATACCCCAAGGGCAAGTACGTGCTCCTCTTCGATCCGCTCGACGGATCGTCGAACATCGATTTCAACGTCTCCGTCGGGACGATCTTCGCGATCTACAGACGAAAGACGCCGTCCGGTCCCGGCACGCTCGAAGACGTTCTCCAAAGAGGAAGCGAAATGGTCGCCGCCGGGTACCTGGTATACGGTTCGAGCACGATGTTCGTCTACTCGGCGGGACACGGCGTGAACGGTTTCACGCTCGACCCGAACATCGGCGAGTTTTTGCTGTCGCACCCCAACATCCGGCTCCCCGTCGTGCCGAAGTACTACAGCGCCAACCAAGGGTACGAGAAGTACTGGACGGACGGCATCAGGAGATACACGCGGTGGCTCCAGGGCGAGGAGGGCGCCGCGCGATCGCTTTCTTTGAGGTACATCGGATCCATGGTCGCGGACATTCACAGAACGCTCCTCGGCGGCGGGGTCTTCTACTATCCCATGGACACCAAGGACCCCAAGAAACCCCACGGAAAGCTCCGGCTTCTCTACGAGGCGAATCCGATGGCGTTCGTGATCGAGCAGGCGGGCGGTTACGCATCCACCGGCCGCGGGCCGCTTCGCGACGTCGAACCCCGTGAGCTCCACCAGCGGACTCCCCTTTTCCTCGGGAACCGCGAACTCGTCGCGAAAGCCGAGGAGTTCATCGCGAAATACGATCGATGATAGCAGCGGTTTTGTCGCGTCCGCTCACGCCGGCGGATCGATGAGTTCGGCGGGTAGTTCCGGCGTCGCCCCCCGCTTCGAGCACACGTAGGAGGCCACGCGGTTGGCGCGGTCGTTGATTCGGTCGAGATCGTGCCCCTTGAGCAACCCCACAACGAGGGCTGCGGCGAACGCGTCGCCCGCCCCCACGGTGTCGACGACGTCCGTCTTGATTCCCGCATGCGTCGACAGGCGGCCGTCCGCCCAGAGGATGCTCCCCTCGCCTCCGAGGGTGAGAGCCGCGAGACGCAGCCGGTATCTTTCGGCGAGACCGCCGAGAAACTCCGTGCGTTCGGCAGGAAGACCGAGCATGTCGGCGACGATCGTGAGCTCCGTATCGCTGAGCTTGACGGCGGTGGCGTACGACAGGGATGTCTCGATCACGTCGCGGCTGTAGTGAGGCGGGCGGAGATTGAGGTCGAAAAGACGAATCGCTCGCGGCTTCGTGCGCGCGAGGAACGATTGGATCGTCGAACGCGATTCGGGCGAGCGCTGCCCGAGCGTCCCGAAGTTCACCGCATCGCACTGCCCCGCGGCTCGGTCCAGTGCGGCCGTGAAGCGGATGAAATCCCACGCGACGTTCTCGTGGACGTGGAACGAGGGGGCGCCGGACCCATCGAGCGACACGCTCGACCACCCGGTCGGATGGAATGGATCCACATCGACGAGAT
>CAZYCB010000388.1:0-8045 GCA_964645735.1 uncultured bacterium
CAACGCGCCCGGGAGCCGTGCCCGTCCCAAGATACGCATACCCGGAAGCCCTGTATTGTTAAAAGTCGGTTAGGTAGAGGACCCGCTTCGGGCGGCATGGGATATCGGCGCAGACGGCCGGCTCCGCCATTCCGCACCGGACTCAAACCCGTATGGGCAGTATGAGAAAAGGTGTTCCCTACCGGAAGAGCTTTCGCTGCAGCGCGAACACGACGTAGTTGTGGAGCAGCCGGACCGACCAGGTGTCCTCGGCGAACCCAAGCTGCTTCATCCGCTCAACGTAGCGCTCCGTGTCGCTCGCGATGTGTTCGCGAAGACGCTCGATTTCGCCCGTGCCCTTGAAATTCCCCGCGTCCACCGAGCCCGCGCATATGAACACGTAGTTCTGAAAGACGCCGGGAAACAGTTCGATGATCTGGGAATAGCTGGCGTGGAGAATCTGTGAATCGGGGTAATCGTGGACGCCGCTCTGCGGGTCTAGAGGATCGCCCTTCCGAACGCCTGCGAGGTTAGCTGACGGGCTCGGCCTCAGAAGTGGCCATGGTACCGGTTGCCCGGCGCCGTGCGCCCCATCCTCGAGTTTGCCGCTCGAGGACCGACGGGTCCCCCGCCTCCGGTCCCGGAATAGCGACCGGAATTAGGCTGCATAAATGGTCGGGGCGAGAGGATTTGAACCTCCGACACCCTGCACCCAAAGCAGGTGCGCTAGCCGGACTGCGCTACGCCCCGACCTCGATCGTTACAGATGCATAATATGAACCGGATCAACGGGTTTGTCAAGGCGTGCGCGGCCCCGCGGGTGGAGCGCCCGGCCCCCGGGGCGAGACCGCGCGGCGCCGAGGCGCCGTGGAGCCGGGCGCCCGCTCAGGCGTACTTGAACCAGCGAAGGATCTCGCGGAGGCTCGGGCGTTTGCCGTACATGAGGATCCCCGCCCTGAACACGCGCGCGCTGAAGAGGATCACGCCGTATATCGTCACCAGGAGGAGCCCGATGCTAAAGAGCACCTGCCACCACGGCGGCTCGGAGATGGCCACGCGGGCGAGCATCAGCATCGGCGTGAAAAACGGTATCAGGGAGAGCACGATCGCGAAGGTGCTGTTGGGGTTCTGAAGGACGAAGAACATGAGCATGATCGGAACGACCATCGGGAAAACGACGATGCTCTGGAGCTGCTGCGCGTCCTGCTCGGTCGAACACACGGCGCCGATCACGGTGAAGAGCGACGAGTAGAGAAGGAAGCCAAGAACGAAAAAGAGAACGAAGTAGAGCGCGTCGCTCAGGGAGAAGCGAACGTACTGGGAGAACTCGGCGAAGGCGACGCTCGACGAAAGGCCGAGGGCGAGCGTGATGGCGCCCCATATGGCGATCTGCGTCAGCCCGAGCGACCCGACGCCGATGATCTTGCCGACGAAGAGATCGCGCGGTTCGACAGAGCTCAAAAGGACCTCGATCACGCGCGAGCTTTTCTCCTCGATGATGCTCCTCTGGACCGATATCCCCCACGAGAGGAGCGCCATGTAGAGGATCATCACGAAGACGACGACGAGAATGAACTCGCCGACGAGTTCCCTCTCCTCCATCACGCCTGTCCTCGTGATCTTTCTCTCGTTCAGATGGATGTGCTCCGTCGCCGCGATCACCCGATCGTAGTCCATCCCCTCGCGCGAGAGCCGCTGGGCGATGACGATCGAGTCGAGCTTGTCCTCGATCTCGTCCATCAGGCGTTCGTTGAAGTAGTCCTTCGAGATGTAATCCACGCTACCCTTCTCGAAGACGTCGGACGGGATCTCGATCAAAACATCGAGGGCGTTGCTCTTGATGCTCTCGACGAGCATCGTCTTGTACGCGGCGGGATCGCGGCCCCTCGGATCCGCGATCATCGCCCTGAACGTCTGCCTGCCGTTTTCCAGCGTGTCGGAGAGGCTCGATACGAACTCCGCGCCCAAGAGGCCCGTGCCGTCGAGAACGGTGACGGACACCTGCTCCGGCGGAACGAGAAAAACCGTGAGAATGGGGATGGCGTAGAGAACGATGAGGAGAACGGGAGCCATGATCGTGCTGATGATGAAGCTCCGCTTGCGGGCGCTCTCGACGTATTCGCGGCGTATGATGTGCAGCACTTTCATCGTATCAACCGGCTGACACTTGTTCGATGAAGATGTCGTGGATCGAGGGTTCGGCGACCTCGAACTTCTGGACCTCGAGGCGGCTGGCGGCCGCCATGAGAACCCGCTTCGGATCGGCGCCGTCCTTGAGCCTCAGGAAAAGCTCGTTGCCGTAGTCGTTCACGGCCGCCACCTCGGGGAGCTCCTTCAGAAACGACCCGTCCCCGTGGAAACGGATCGTCACGCTGTTGTGGCCGTAACTCTTCTTGATGTCGCTGAGCCTTCCCTCCAGAACTTTTCGTCCCTTGTCGATGAGGCAGATCTCCCTGCAGAGCCTCTCGACCTGCTCCATCATGTGCGTCGAGAAAACGACCGTGTGCCCCTTGCGGTTGAATTCCAGGATGATATCCATGAGCACGTTGACGTTGACGGGATCGAGTCCGCTGAAGGGTTCGTCGAGGATCACGAGCTCGGGCTCGTGAATCACGGTCGCGATGAACTGGACCTTCTGCTGCATTCCCTTGGAGAGCTCCTCCACTTTTTTCAACGCGACATCGGAGAGCTTGAGCCGGTCGAGCCAGTCCGCCGCGCCGCGCCGCGCCGCGCGTCGGCTCATCGATTTGATCTCGCCGAAGAACGTGAGGAGATCGATCACCTTCATCTTTCGATAGAGACCCCTCTCCTCGGGGAGGTAGCCTATCCGGTCGCGCGAGCGACTGTTGCGCGAATCGCCGAGAACTTCGACCGTGCCCGAATCGGGGAGGATGATGCCGAGGACCATGCGGATCGTCGTGGTCTTGCCCGCCCCGTTGGGACCGAGAAAACCGTAGATCGTTCCCTCCTCGATGGCGAACGAGACGCTGTCGACCGCCTTGAAGCTGTCGAACGTCTTGCAGACATCGGTGAGTTTGACGGCCGGCGCCACTTGCGAACGATCCTTTCCCGAAATCGCGCTGGACCGCGCGAGAGAATCCCGCGAGAGAATCCGACGACGGCGCGGCGAAAAGGTCACCGCGTCGTTTCGGCAACGCCCCAGCGAACGACGAGCTCACGGATTTCGACGAGCGCGCGATAGCGATGGCTGATGCGGTTCTTGCCTTCCGGCCCCATCTCGGCGAGCGTCATGCCCGCCCCGGGAACCTCGAACACGGGGTCGTAGCCGAATCCCCCGCTTCCCCTTTTCGCGTGTGCGATCCGGCCCTCGAGAATGCCCTCGGCGACAAGCGCGTCGACCCGGCGTCCATCGGAGTGCGTCACGGCCGCGTCACCCGCGCCCGCGCCTTTCATCCTGTCGAAAACGCGCGCTCCCACGCTCTCCGTCAACGCGAGCGCCATCACGCACCGGAAACGCGCGGTGCGCCCATCCGCGGCAACGCCCGCGAGCGCTTCGAGGAGCTTGCGGTTGTTCGCCTCGTAAGCGCCTTCTTCGCCGGCGTAGCGCGAAGAGAAAATCCCGGGGGCGCCGTTCAGAGCGTCGACTTCGAGGCCGGTGTCGTCGGCGAGCGCACACATTCCGGTGGCGTCGCGAACGGTTCTCGCCTTCTTGAGCGCGTTCTCCTCGAGCGTCGTGCCGTCCTCGACGACGGCGGGAACGTCCGCGAAGCGGTCGAGCGAGGCGAGGGAGACATCGGTCCCGCGGAGGATCGCTTCGATCTCTCTCACCTTGTCGGGATTCCGCGTGGCGACGACGATCGTCATCTGTTCCTGTATTGTTCCTTAGAGTTTCAGGGCTTCTCTCTGCGCCTCGACGAGGGCGAGACATCCCTTCCGTCCCAGTCCGATCATCTCTTCGAGCTGTTCGGCCGAAAACGGGATCTTCTCGGCTGTCCCCTGTATCTCGATGAACGCGCCGCCCTCGCTCATCACGAGATTGAGATCGACGTCGGCGCTCGAGTCCTCCTGGTAGTCGAGGTCGAGAAGCACGGTCCCGTTGACGACGCCGACGCTGACCCCCGAAACGAGAAAGTTCATGGGATGATCGACGAGCCCCAGCGTGCTCAACGCGTCATAGAGAGCGATGCACCCGCCGGTGATCGACGCGCTCCGCGTGCCGCCGTCGGCCTCGATGACGTCGCAGTCCACGACTATCGTGATTTCGCCCAGCATTCTCAGCTGCGTGGCGGCGCGAAGGCTCCTGCCGATGAGCCTCTGAATTTCGTATGTCCGGCCGACGCGGCCGCGTATGGCCTCGCGCATGATCCGCTGGCGCGCGCTCCTGGGAATCATCCCGTACTCGGCGGTCACCCACCCCTCGCCTTTTCCGTTGAGGAACTTGGGAACGTTTTTTTCGATGGTCGCTGCGCAAATGACGCGCGTGTTGCCCATCTCGATGAGCGCGGAGCCCTCGGCGTGCCTGAGATAGTTGCGCTGGATCTTCACGGGCCGTGTGGCGTCTGTGGCTCTGCCGTTACTGCGCATCGTGTGTGTCCTCTCTCTTTGTTAGCGGACTCGTCCCGCGGGGTCGAGGGAGGCCGCGAGTTCCCTCACACGGACCGGAAGCTCACCTTGGGGATCTTTCTTCCCAGAATGCGCTCCGCGACATGCTTGAAATCGGGGGCGATGTCGCTGAGGAACACGGTGAAATCCTCCTTGCCGTCGCCGTTACGGAGCCCGAGCTTGTCGAGGCTTCGCTCGACTTCCATCGCCGTCTCGACCGCGGAGTCGACGAGGACAACGCCCTCGCCCACCGCGCGCCCGATGACGCCTCGAAGAAGCGGGTAGTGCGTGCACCCCAGAACCAGCGCGTCGATATCGTGCTTCTCGAATTCGGCGAGGTACGCGTTCGCCGCAGCCTGCGTCACCGGCGTATCCACCCAGCCTTCCTCCACGAGCGGCACGAAGAGCGGACACGCCTTCGCAAAAACTTCGGCGCGGGGAGAGAGCGATTGGATCTCCCTCTGGTACGCTCCCGAGCGTATCGTCCCCGCAGTCCCGATGACGCCTATGCGCGACGTCTTCGACACCTTGACCGCGGCGCGCGCGCCCGGCTCGATCACGCCGACGATCGGTATGCGGAACTCCTTCTGCAGACGGGGCACCGCCGCGGCCGAGACGGTGTTGCACGCCACGACGATGAACTTGACCGACAGATCGAGTAGAAAGGTGACGTTCTCGCGCGAGAACTTGAGAACCGTCTCGACGCTCTTCGTGCCGTAGGGCACTCGCGCCGTATCGCCGAAGTAGACGAAGGACTCGCCGGGGAGACGGGCGAGAAGCTCTTTCAAGACGGTGAGCCCGCCGATCCCCGAGTCGAAAACGCCGATCGCTCCCTGTTTGGTCACGCGCCTCTCCCGCTACCGCCAGTCCCGAACGGGAAACGGATTGTATGCATCGATGTGTCCCGCGATCGTTCCCACCTGAAGGCCCTCGACGAGAATCTGAACGGCCTGCACCTCGGGGAAATTCTCCGACACCGTACGGACGATCGCGGCAATGGTGTAGTACTCGGCCGAGCTCCCGCCGGGGTGTCCCGCCACGAGTTCGCTCGAGAAGTCGAGGTAGACGATCGCGGTTTCGGAATCGTAGAACGCGCCGAGGAGACGCGTCCCCGCGGCGATCGTGCTCGCCCCGCCGCTCCGCGGGCCGTCGAGAAGCGCCCGCATGACTTGCGCGACCTGGTCGACGAAATCCTTGCCGATGGCGACGAGACGGGTTTCCGTGACGAGAGTCTCCGACTCCTTGCCGGCAAAAAAGAGCGTCACCGTGCGGCTCCCCTCGGGAACGACGGTCACGCCTTCGGGCTTCTCGACCGGAACGGGCTCGCGTGCGCTCCGGTGCCAGACGTAGAGCAGCACGCCGACGGCGACAACCGCGATGGCGATGACGAGGAGGTGACGCGCCCGGAGCTTTCCGCGAGTCACGACCTTATCCTCGTCCTCCATTTCGGGCTCGTCCGTGTTCTTGTCGTTCGTATCCGCCATCGGCCGCTCCTGCCTCAGCGCGAGTGAAGCTCGCGAAACTTCTGCACCGCCTCCGCAATCCCCTCGGCCACTTTGTCCAGGAAACTCTCGTCGACGAGGAGCTTCTCCTCCTCCGGATTGGACAGAAAAGCCGTCTCGACCAGCACGGCGGGCATTCCCGCCCCCTGGAGAACGGTGAAGTTCGCCTGTTTCACGCCGCGGTTCCGGATTTCGAGACGATCGCTCATCGCCCTCTGTATGAGTTCGGCAAACTGACTGCTCTCGTTGATGAATTCGGTCTGCACGAGGTCCCACAGGATGAACTGGATATCCCCTGCCGAGTCCTCCTGCTCGCCTCCGATGTCGTCCGCGGCGTTCTCCGCCCTCGCCACCGCCCGGTCCGCTTCGTTTCGCGCCGGCGACAGAAAATACGTCTCGAACCCTCCCGTTTCCCCGCTGAACCAGCCGTTGCAGTGTACGCTGATGAAGATGTCGCCGTCCGCGCGGTTGGCGATCTCGGTGCGCTGGGTGAGCGAGAGCAGCTGGTCATCCTCGCGGGTCAAGACGACCTGGAGGCCGAAATTCTGCTCGAGGCGGTCGCGAATCTTTTTGGCGATGCTCAGGTTCACGTCCTTCTCGAGCACGCCCGTCACGCCCACCTTGCCGTCATCCTTGCCGCCGTGACCCGGGTCGAGCACCACCGTCTTGATCTCCAGGCGCCTCTGTTCCGCGGGCTGCGTATCGACGATCTCGACCTGCCTGCGGCCGGCGAACTCGGGCTCGGGTATCTCGGGAAGGTTCCCCTTCTCGACGATCACGCGCAGACGGGGCGGCGATTCGTCGCGTTCGACGAGGACACGCTCGACGTACTTTTTCACGCCGAAGTAAACGTAGACATCGTTCTCCGCCTGTTCCGAGCGGACCTCGTTGAAAAGTCCGTGCGGTTCCCTGACGTCGAACTTCCCCGTGTCGATCCTCCCGCCGTAAATCTTCAAACGGACGAGTCCGGGCGTGTTGGAATCCACGTGGTGAAGGAGCGGCTCGCTCAAGTCGATCGTCGCCGTGGAGCGATCGGCGGTGGTGGTGAAATCCAAGCCGGTGACATTGTACCCGATCTTGTTGATGAGGAGCGTGCGCTTCGCGGAGTCCCACCTCACCTCGTTCGGCGTGTATTCGGGCGCGACGTCGGTCAGGAACTCCATAGGTATCATGACGAACCCGGCGTCGTAGAGCACCGGCGTGCGGAGCATCACCGGCTCGCCGGAAACGACGACGACGCGCGTATCCACGGTGAACGTGAACCGCGCGCCGCCGATGCCGAGGACGATTTTCCGGCTGGTGGAATTCCAGAACTGGGTTGCCTTGAATATCCGCGCCGCGTCGTTCGCGCGCACGTAGAGCATCTCGCTCTCGGGGTCGAGCTGAACGACGGAAATGCTCTCCGAGGGGCGTCCGTCGTCGAAGACAACCGTGACGGACTGCTCGGCGAGCGCCGCCGTGACCGAGGGACATGCACACGCCAAGGCGGCGACGATGATGACGAGAATCGAACGCATCGTTTTTCGATCGTGCTCCGTGTCAGCGAATCAACCCACCCTACACCGGGCCGCGTCCGCCGTTCAACGGAAAAGCGGCCTCGGCTGCTCCCCGGGTTCACTCGACGGCGGCCTCTAGCGGCGGGGCCGATCCCGGCCTCTATCCTTCAGGGCTCGTTGCATTTCCCGTTCCGCATCCCGCTCCGCGATCCGTGTCCGTTTCCTCGACCACCTTCCCGTAGTTCAGTCGGACCGTCCTGTGAATGCTCTCCGCGAGCCTGTTTATCCGGAAATTTTCCGCCGACCAGGCGAGATAGGTATTGGAGAGATCGACCGAGGTGACTTCGGCGGCGCCGCCCGCCGCGGCATATACGGAAAAGGAACCTGTGTAGCTGAAGAGGTTGAGGACGCGCAAACCCTTCGCGGCCGTCCGAATCGCCGCCCTGGCTGGCCTGTGGTCAAGAAAGAGCCCCGTGTCGAGATACTCCGTGAAATTGACGCGGAA
>CAZYCB010000389.1:0-2544 GCA_964645735.1 uncultured bacterium
CAGAGCCGGCCAACGATGTCGATGTGAACCGACGGGTTGTACATCTCGTTCGTGATGAGGTCCACGAATCGCTCCAGCTCGGATGCCGTCACCGAGGGCTGGATTACGATCTCGCCGACGCCGTCTTTGTACAACAGAAACGCGAGGCTTTCGGCGTTCTGGCTGTTCTCGTAGACGGCCTCGTCCCGCCACGTGATTCGATACTGTTCGATTGCGAGCAGGAGCTCCTTCTCGCCTTCGAAGTATGCGCGCAGCGACTGGTAGAACCCCGTGGCGAAGTTGCCGAGGTTGGGATTGTTGCTCGCGTAAAGCCGTTTGGCGTGGATGTACTTCGAAAGCGCGGCGAAGATCGCGCGAACCTTCTCCGCATCGCAAGGATTCGGGCGGCTGTCGGAACTGCCGTGGTCCATGTGTCAACCCCCCGGTTGAACGCTGGTCTTGATATCCAGCGAGACCTCGTTCTGCATAATTCGTACCACGCGCTGGGATCCAGGCAAGTCCCCGGCGATACGGGGAACCTCTGCCTGCCCCATAAGTCATTGTTAACTAATCAGCTAATTCTAGCGGTGGGTGGGCGGCGCAAGGCGATTGTCGATCGGGCTGTTTACCAGCTCGTTTCAGCCCTCTAAGGCGCGGGTGATCGCTTCGAGGCCACGCTCGAACGTATCCGGGAGGACGCCAAAGGCGATGCGAAAATGGGGCGGGGCGCCAAAGAAGCGTCCCGGGACGACCGCCGTCTCGTGATCGCGGGAAAGGCGTTCCACGAATGAATCCGCGTCCGAAGCGCCGGCGAGCCGCGGAAAGGCGATTGTGCCGCCGTCAGGACGCACCCATTCCAGATCCCTCCGCGAATCCATGAACTCACAGAGACGGCCGAGGTTCGGCTCGATGACGGCGCGGGCACGCGCCGCCAGGCGATCGATCATGGCGAAGGCGCGGGCCGAAGCCACCTCGGCGGGGTACGCACCCACGGCATCGACCGCGTCGCGAACCCTCCGTATCCGCTCGATGACCTCCGGCACGCCCATTGCCCAACCGCACCGGAGCCCCGGCAGCCCGTACGATTTGGTGAGGCTGTTGGTCACGATGCAGCGCGCGTGCGCGTGCGCGGACGACACTGCGTCGCGGCCGTACGTCGCATCGCGATAGACCTCGTCCACCAAAACCCACGCATCGTGCCTTTCCGCAATGTCACCGACGGCTCGCATCGCCTCCGGCGAGGCGATGACACCGGTGGGATTGTGAGGAGAAGAGACGATGATGAGACGCGTGCGTCCCGTCATCGCACGGGCGATGCGGTCGGGATCCACGGACCAACCATCATCGAAACGGCGTTCGAAGTGGACGATGCGGGCTCCGACCAGCCGGGCCGCTGCCGGGAGCGGATCGTAGACGGGATGCTCGGCGAGCACTTCATCTCCCGGCCGCAGAAGGGCGGCGCACACGAGGAAGTTCGCTCCCGAGCATCCGGTGGCCAGCGCGACGTGATCGGTGCTGACACCGTAACGCGCCGCGATCGCTTCGAAGAGCGGCGGATAACCCTCCGGACCCGGTCCGCTGAGCGGGAGATCGGCGAGGATGCCCGGGGCGTCCTCCGGCGTGCACGCCACGAGGTTGCTGCCGCCGAGGTCGTATCGAGGTTGGGGCCGGAACTTCGCCCATCGCATGTAGGGCGCCGGATTGGAACGGTCCATCATCGCTCCTTTTGGAGGTCTTCCGTGAGAGTGTACCACAAGGCGCCCCCAGGGTCCTGCGACGGGCGCCGGCTCTGCGCGTGACCCCGGGACCCGGAGGTGGCGGTCGCGCTCGGGATCTCGTTCTCGAGCGCGACCGCCCAAGTGTACCCGCTACGGCAGAGGCGGATCGGCCCGCCTCTTTTTTTCGCGCAAGAATCCCGTGTAGCCGTTGTCCAACCATTGTAAACACCCCACCCGCGCAGTTCGGACAACACCATAGAGGAGAGGTGTCCAGTCCTAACGCTTTCTAATTCAATCTGGTAAAAGCTCAGGTTCATGTGACCTCTCGCACGGGCGATTCCGAGGCTGGCAGGCCGACTCCGCTGCTGGCAGAGAGGGGGGATCCGAAAAAGGCGCGGGTCCCCCTGCAGTTCTGCGCATCTCGAGCACGCGAAAAGCGTTTTCTCGCGCGACCATTCGAGTTCATCCGTCCATGTGGCCCAGGAGGTCGACCATGAAAAGACCGTGCGTTCTGGTTGTTCTCGCTCTGATCGTGCTATCGCTCGGAGGTTGCGGCGGCGCGAAGCTCGAGAGCCGGCACAAGGACCGCGACATCACGATAGACGGGAAACTGGCCGACTGGAGTGGCGCCCTCGAATTCGTCAAGAAGAAGGGACTTTCATTCGCGGTGATGAACGACGACACCGACATGTACGTCGTCGTCGCTGCAACCGATCAGCTCGTGAGAGAGCAGATCATGGTGTCAGGGTTGTATCTGTGGTTCGACGAGGGAGGAGAGAAGGAGAAGAACTTCGGCGTATGCTTCCCGATCGGTGGTCTGGAGAGCCGCAATTCTGAAATGCCGCCG
>CAZYCB010000390.1:0-7576 GCA_964645735.1 uncultured bacterium
GGCGATCGCCGACGCGGTGATCGAAGGAGCGAAGAAGGAGAAGATCGGCGTCTATCACGTCGAGGGTCTGGAGGCTCTCACGTGGGTTCTCGTGGATCTCGTGGACGTGGTCGTCCATGTCTTCCAGCCGGAAACACGGAACTACTACCAGCTCGAACGGCTGTGGAGAGACGCTGAGGTCGAGGAATTCAACTACGAAGAGGATTAGTCGGCCGTGGGATTCAAAGAGACCATAGAGAGGTGCTTTGCCGGCGCCGTCGAATCGGCGGGCTTCTCTTCGTCGGACGCGAGACTCGTTCTCGAGAAACCGCGGTCGAAGGAGCACGGGGATATCTGCACGCCGATCGCGCTCGCTCTCGCGCGGGTGCACAAGAAGAACCCCATCGACATCGCCGAGAGGATCGCCGCGAAAGCCGAGTTCCCCCCCGACATGGTCGCCTCGGCGGAGGTGGCCAAACCGGGCTACATCAACCTGAGGCTCGCCGGAGACGTGCTGCTCGAGAATCTCCGCGAAATCCGGAAACGGCAAGACACGTACGGCACGAGCGAAATCGGCGGGGGAGAGAAATGCCAGGTCGAGTATATCTCGGCGAACCCCACGGGGCCCTTGGTCGTCGTCTCGGCAAGGGCCGCTGCGGTGGGTTCGGCGATCGTGAATCTCCTGCGGGCGGTCGGTTACCGGACGGAGAGCGAGTACTACGTCAACGACTACGGCAACCAGGTCGAAGCGCTGGGAAAGAGCCTCCGTTTTCGCGTTCGTGAACGTGCGGGAAAGCTCGACCCGGGCGAGGAAATCGGTGCGTATCCCGGCGGCTATCTGACGGAGCTCGCCGCGGGTGTTCCCGAGGAACTGGTGGCCCGGTGGGAGAAGGACTCCGCGGGGTCGGCTGATCGATACGGGTCGTACGCGACGGATGCGATGCTCGAGACGATCCGGCGGGATCTCGACCGTTTCGGAGTTCGTTTCGACAATTTCTTCCGCGAGTCGTCCCTCCATCCCGACGGCGTTGCCGAGGCGCGCCGCATCATCGAGGAGAAGGGATACGCTTTCGAGCAGGATGGTGCGCTCCACTTCCGCACGACGCTTCTGGGAGACGACAAGGACCGCGTCCTCGTCAAGAGCGACGGAAGGGCCACGTATTTTCTCGGCGACATCGCGTACCATCTGAACAAGATGCGCCGCGGCTACAAATGGATCATCGATATCCTCGGTCCGGATCACCACGGGCACATTCCGCGGATGAAGGCGGCCGCGACCGCCCTGGGCGCGGACGCCGCGTGGTTTCAGGCGCTCCTCGTCGGGTGGGTGCGCCTCATGGAGGGAGACAAGCCTATCAGCATGAGCAAGAGGTCCGGCGAGTTCGTGACGATGAGCGACCTCGTCGGGGACGTGGGATCGGACGTGGCCAAGTACTTCTTCCTCATGCGCCGGTCCGACTCGCCTCTCGATTTCGATCTCGATCTCGCCAGGAGACAGTCGGACGAGAATCCCGTGTACTACGTTCAGTACGCGCACGCGAGGATCGCGAGCGTCACCCGTTTCGCCGACGAGAAAGGTCTCGGGGAACCGCGCGGCGACGCGGATCTCACCGTCCTCTCCTCGCCGGAGGAGAGGGATCTCATGGTCCACCTGGTGTTTTACCCTTACGTCGTGGAAGGCGCGGCGCTGAGCAGGGAACCCCACAGGCTCACGATCTACGCGAAGGAGCTCGCCACTCTGTTTCATCAGTTCTATCACGCGCACAGAATCGTCACCGAGGACATCAAGGTTTCGACGGGTCGTCTGTACCTCGCGGAAGCGACGATGCACGTCTTGAGAAACACGCTCGGTCTTCTCGGAGTGAGCGCGCCGAAAAGCATGTAGCGGACCCGCTTATTCTCGTGCGGTAAAGGAGGCAGGAGACGATGTCAGCCTCGAGGCATGAATCGGACATCCTCATCGTGGGATCGATCGCGTTCGATTCGATCGAAACCCCCTCCGGGTCCGTGGAGAGGGCGTTCGGCGGATCTGCCACGTTCGCGTCGGTCGCAGCGAGCTACTTCGCGTCCCCTCGCATCGTCGCCGTGGTAGGCGAGGACTTCGGCGACGAGCACTTCGCCGTGCTTCACCGCCGGGGGATCGACACGGGCGGGATCGAAAGGATCTCCGGCGGCAAGACGTTCCATTGGAAGGGCAAGTACCACGACAACATGCAGGACCGCGACACTCTCGAAACCTGCTTGAACGTGTTCGAAGGTTTCGATCCCGTTCTGTCAGAGATGTACGGACGCTCGTCCCACGTTTTCCTCGGCAACATCCATCCGGCTCTCCAGGCCAAGATCCTCGATGAGGTCGAAGCACCCCGGTTCGTCGGCATGGACACGATGAACCTCTGGATCGCGGAAGCGCTCGAAGGCTTGACCGCGGTTCTCCGCCGCGTCGATGTTCTCTTCATCAACGAAGAGGAGTCCCGGCAGCTCACGGGCGAGCGGCAGATCGCGAATGCCGCGCGCGCGATCATGACTCTGGGTCCGAAGTACGTGGTGATCAAGCGCGGAGAGTACGGCGCGCTTCTCTTCGGACACGAGTTTTGCCGGTTCGCGCCGGCCGTCATGCTCCCCCGTGTCGTCGACCCCACAGGAGCGGGCGATGCGTTCGCGGGCGGTTTCATGGGGTTCGTCGCCGGCGCGGGCGAGATCTCGCCTGCTTCTCTCGCGCGCGCGATGAGGGCGGGGAGCGTCATGGCGAGCTTCGCCGTCGAACGTTTCTCCATCGACGGGCTCGTCGATCTCGACTCCTCCACGATCAACTCCCGCCTCGCAGACCTCGACTCCATGTGTTCACTCGAATAACGGTTCGTTTGTGGTTCGTGCGTGCGCTGCAGGGTCGTCGAACGCCCTGAGCTCCGCTTCCCTCGGCTTCCCGCCTTCGGCGGACGATCCTCACTCGCTCCCGCTAAGGGCGCTCGACGACCCTGCAGCGCACGTCCACACAAACCGCGGGTGGTGCCGATGGGGCCCCCGGGCCGCGCGCAGCTTGCGAGCACGGACGGGGATATCGGCGACAGGACCCGCGGCGGACGATCCTCGGTCGCTCCCGCTAAGGGCGCTCGACGACCCTGCAGCGCACACTCTTCTCGCCGCTAGCATTCGGTTCGGGCCGCCGAATACGGTCCCCGCGGGCAGGAGTGGAAAGCTTTTTGCTGATACTCCTGGCCGGATATGGTATAATTCGTGGGTATTTTCGCGCGAATGTTGTAACCCCTCACAGAATCGGGCGTTATGTCGGAGGCGAGGTATCCGCCGGAAGTCATCGAACGGGCAGAGACATTGGTGAGCCGTATACAAGGCGTCGCATCCTGCCGCATTTCGACGGACGAACTCGGCACGATCACGGAGATCCACGTTGTGGCGACCTGCCAGAAGCCGGCCAAGCTTCTCGCCCGTGATGTGGAGAGCTGCCTGATGGCGGTGCTGGGAATGAACGTCGACCACAGGAAGATCGGCGTCGTCTTCATAGACGCGCCGAAGGCGGAGGCATCGCCTGTCGAAGAGCACGGCCGCTCGGCTGACGAAGAGGCGGCCATCGAGTTTCCTGTGGAGGAGTTCGCATCCCGCTTCGAGTTTCTGAGCGTGAACCTTTTCATATCCCATGAGAGCGTGCAGGCGGAGGTCGAGCTCGTAAGAGACAAACTGGAGGTTCTTGGAAACGCGGAGACCGCGAATACCAACCTCTCGCCGCTTCGTGTCGTCGCAGAAGCGACGCTGAAAGCGGTCGGACAGCTCTTCGAAGAGCCGACCCGGTTCTGTCTCGCTGACGTTCAGGAGATCGCCGTAGGCAAGGACTCCGCCGTCGTGGTGAAGGTCGACCTCATGCGAAGCCGCGACGTCAAGAGCCTCGTGGGGTGCTCTCTCTTCTCCGGAAATATCAACCAGACGGTGGTGTTTGCCACACTCGATGCTGTCAACCGGGTGCTGGGCAAGCTCGCGTCGCGGAAATCCCTCGAATACCGAATAAAGTGATTGATAGAAAGATCGAACCCCCTTAGATTGTTCACCATTGGACCGGGGGGCTGTCGGTTCGCTCGTCGGGCAATGGGTGCGGGTTCGACGTGCTGCAGCGGAGATTTTCGCGCGAGCCCGCTCTCGCTGTCCGCCGGGTGGCGGAGAGCCAAGGCGGCTCTCGTCGATGCAGGTGCCGGAAATTGAACAAGGCAAAAAAGAAATCGTCGGCCGGGTTCAGGTTTTTCTACGTCTCGTTCATCATTGCCGGCTTCGTGTTCTTCGCGTACCTGATGCGTGATTTCCCCATCACGCATTTCAAAGATATCCTCCTCTTCGTCGCTTTGATCATCATCGCCGACACCGCTCAGATTTCGCTGCCCCGAGGGGGCGCTTCGATCTACGCCTCGAGTCCGGTGGATCTTGCCTCGATCCTCCTCTTCGGCGCGCCGGCGGCCGCGCTGATCGAGGCCGTTGCCACGATGCTCTCGGAGGTTTTCATACAGCGCCGCGCGGCCGTTCGGATCGCGTTCAACGTGCCGCTTCTCATCCTCACCGTGGGTCTCGCCGGGATCGTCTACGAGAGTTTCGGTCCGCGGTGGACGTCGCTCGAATCGCCGAGGTTTCTCGTTCCGCTTCTCTTCTGCGGTCTCGTCTATTACATGGTGAACACGGTATCGATCAGCACCGTCATCGGCTTGAGCGACGGCAAGAATCCGTTCAGGGTCTGGAAGCAGAACTACATGTGGAATTTCTTCCACATCCTCGCCTTCCTTCCCGTGGCGGCGATCATCGCCCTCGTCTATCTCAAGGGCGGGATGTGGACCGTCGCCCTGTTCGTGGTGCCTCTCTTCCTCGCCAGGTACACTTTCCAGCTCTACATCGAGATGAAGGAGGCCCACATCAACACGGTGTCGGCTCTCACATCCGCTCTCGATGCGAACGACCCGTACACGCATGGTCATTCCTACCGGGTGTCCCGGTACGCGATGGGGCTCGGGCGCTCGATGGGGCTGTCGTCCAAGGATCTCGAGATCCTAGAGTACAGCGCCCTCCTGCACGACATCGGGAAGATCGCTATAAAGAAGGAGATTCTGCACAAAGCGGGACGGCTCACCGAGGAGGAGTTCAAGTCGCTCAAGGCGCATCCATCGACAGGCGCCGACATCGTGGAAAACCTCAAGTTTTTGAAGGAAGCGGCCGTCCTCGTCAGGCACCACCACGAGCAGCCTGACGGCAAGGGGTATCCGGAAGGTCTCAAGGGCGAGGAGATCCCCGTCGGATCGAGGATCCTTCTGTGCGCTGACGCATACGACGCGATGACATCCGACCGCCCGTACCGCAAGGGTCTCTCCATCGATAAGGTCATCGAGCAATTCGAGAAGCACAAGGGCACGCAGTTCGACCTGGATGTGGCCAACCTGGTCATCAAGATGATCAAGAAAAACGAGTTTCCGTTGATCGTGGAGACGGATCCAACGACGGCGATCTACGATTCCCTCAAGGAACGCCTGTAGGGACGCCGTGGCGATGGCTGGGCGAGAGCGCCGGATCGTCTGTTGCCGTCATCGAGGGGATTTATCGTTCGTCGTCGCAGGGGTGACAAGATGAAATACAGAGACTCGGGAGTGAACATCGAGAAAGCCAAGCGCGCCAAGTCGGCAATGATCACGCACGTCAAGTCCACGTGGACCCCCGAAGTTCTCTCGGGCCCCGGGGCGTTCGGCGGTATGTACTCGCTCTCCGGCTACAGGGACCCTGTCCTCGTGAGCAGCGTAGACGGCGTCGGGACGAAGATCATCGTAGCGAAGATGGCCGGCCGTTTCGGGACGGTGGGCCAGGATCTCGTGAACCACTGCGTCAACGACATACTCGTCCAGGGCGCTCGGCCGCTGTTTTTTCTGGATTACATCGCGAGCGGCGCACTCGATCCCGAGGTTGTGACGGCGCTCGTCGAGGGAATCGCCGCCGCGTGCAAGAACCACCGCTGCGCCCTCATCGGCGGCGAAACGGCCGAGATGCCGGATGTCTATCAGGGAGAGGATTTCGACCTCGCGGGCTGCATCATCGGGGTCGTCGAGAGAGCGGATATCATCGACGGCACCGCGGTCGCGCCGGGAGACCGCGTGATCGCACTCCCCTCGAACGGCCTGCACACCAACGGATACTCGCTCGCCCGCAAGATCGTGTTCGACAAGCTCGGGCTCGGCGTCGGCGACTACGTCGACGAGCTGGGATGCACCGTCGCAGACGCGCTGTTGAGGGTGCACGTCTCGTACCTCGACGCTTTCACGAAGATCAGCAAGATCGCGAAGGTGAAAGCGATGGCGCACATCACCGGAGGCGGGATTCAGGACAACCTCTCGCGTGTCCTCCCGGACACGTGCGACGCGAGGATCGAGAAGGGAACCTGGCCGGTTCTGAAGGTGTTCGAGTTTCTCGGCAGAAGGGGAGAGGTCGAAGAGGCGGAGATGTATCAAGTCTTCAATATGGGCGTGGGAATGATCCTTATCGTGAGCGCCGCCGATGAGAAAAAAGTGCTCTCCAGCTTGGAGAGCGAGATGCAGATCTACTCGATCGGCGACATCGCCGCCGGCCGCAGATCGGTGATTCTCTCCTGACGCTCTCCGCCGGGCTTCTCTAGTTTCCTTCGAGCACGACGAGACCCACCCTCTCGCCGCCTATCAACCCTCCTCCCGCACCTCTGTTGGACAGCGCGCTCTGATCGAGCGAGTCGGCGAACATCGGAGCGAGGATTCCCGAACCGATGTCGAAACGAAGGAGATTGTCGTTGAGCGTATCGAGTGTGTAGAGGTAACGCCGCCCGTTCAGCACGTCGAACGCGAGATCCCTCTGTACACCCGCCGCATCCCCGCTTCCCCTGTCGAAGAAATCGCAGATCACCGTGACCGCGCCCTCGGGCGTCACCTGGAGGACCTCCTTCGCGTCATCGGAGTCGACCAGTATGTAAACGTTCCCCTGGCCGGGCTCGCAAACCATCCCGCGCGCAAACGCCGCCTGGTCGGCCGTGAGCGACGCCACGGTCTCGAGCCCCCTCGTCTCCACGGCGAGGCTGTCGAGCGCCAGGCGTTTGAGTTCCGAACTCGCCTCGTCGATGAAGTAGATGTCCTCCCCCAGGGCATTCTCGTCTTGCCGTCTCGGATCCACGGCAAGCGCATCGCTGTTGATCGCGTGGTTTTCGTACGTCGCCTCGGCGTACCGCGTCAACGAATCGTAGCAGCCGACGACGAAAGGCCCGTTGGCGTCGCACCCGACGAGCAGTCCGGACGGATTGGTGCTGAGTTCGAAATACGGATCCGTGTACGGCAGGTTTTCGTTGAATCGAGCGTAGGACGACACCCCGCCGGTCGGATCGATCTTGAGAATCTCGGACACGGAGGATCGTCTCGCCGCAACGTAGAGGTCGCCCCGGGCCGAGAGAGCGATGTCGAACACGACTGGATCGTAGAAGTACGGAGCCGCGATTTCGGCGAAACCGCTGGTGAACAGGCCGGGTATGACAGCATCGATCTCGACCACGCCGGCGGTGTTGGCCTCGGGGTACAGTCCGGATTTGTGCGTGACGAGCATCAAG
>CAZYCB010000391.1:0-2267 GCA_964645735.1 uncultured bacterium
CGATACCGGTACGCGAGATGAAGTCGTCGATGGAGGTGAAGGGACCTTTCTGCCGCGCCGTCTCGATCTTTCGGCCGTCTTCTTCGTGAAAGCTTCTGACGTAGCGAAGCCCGACGCGAACGGCCAGAGCACGACCCCCGTTCCCGTCCACAGAAAACCGTTCCAACCCACAATCCCACCCACTCCTCTGCACATCCACAGGCAGCACCCGCACACGATGTCTCAACGCGTCATCTATTATAGTAGAGGGCGAGTAGAACCCCATGGGCTGCGCATTCAAGAGCGCGCAGACAAACACTTCGGGATAATGACGCTTGAGCCACGCGGACACATACGCGATGTAGGCGAAGCTTGCCGCGTGACTCTCGGGGAAACCATAATCCCCGAACCCGCGGATCTGCTCGAAGACCCTCTCGGCAAACTCGAGCGAAATCCCCTTGGCCTGCATGCGCGTGACGAGCTTTTCGCGGTGACGATCGAGCCTTCCCTCGCGCTGCCACGCGGCCATGTCGCGCCTCAATTGATCGGCCTCTCCCGGCGTGTAGTCCGCGGCCACGACGGCGAGCTTCATGACCTGTTCCTGAAAGAGGGGCACGCCGAGCGTCTTTTTCAACACGGGCTCCAAAGAGGGATGGGGATAGATGACCTCTTCTTCGCCATTACGGCGGCGAAGATAAGGATGGACCATTCCGCCGGTAATGGGCCCGGGACGGACGATGCTCACTTCGATGACGATGTCGTAGTAGTTCCGGGGCTTCAACCGCGGGAGCATGGCCATCTGCGCGCGGCTCTCGATCTGAAAGACGCCGACGGTATCGGCCCGCCGTATCATCTCGAACGTGGGCTCGTCGCCGTCGGGGACATCGGCCATAGTGAGCCGCTTTCCATAATGCTCCTCGATCGCATCGAACGAACGGCTGAGCACGCTCAGCATCCCGAGTCCCAAGAGATCGACTTTGAAAAGCCCGAGCGATTCGAGATCGTCCTTGTCCCACTGTATGATGGTGCGCTCGGGCATGGTGGCGTTCTCGATGGGGACGAGCTGGCGGACGGGCTTGTGTCCGAGGAGGAATCCTCCGGGGTGAATGGACAAGTGCCGAGGGAAATCCTGTATCTCCTCGGCAAGCCTCGCGAGATGCTGATGGACGTGGCTATCGGGATCGAACCCGGCGCGGTCGAGCGTCTCGCGCGAGATGTC
Source organism: uncultured bacterium (assembly GCA_964645735.1). GTDB lineage: Bacteria > Krumholzibacteriota > Krumholzibacteriia > WVZY01 > WVZY01 > CAZYCB01. The sequence goes on from CAZYCB010000391.1 coordinate 1,199, forward strand.
GTCGTAGTGCGAGAGGAGCTTGGCGACGCGATCCAACGTGGTATCGGGGATCTCGAGGACCTTTCCCACCTCACGGATCGCGGAGCGCGCGCGGTAGCGCACCACGTTCGCGACCATGGCGGCGTGCGAGCGTCCGTACTTTTCGTAGACGTACTGAATGACTTCCTCGCGCCTGTTGTGTTCGATGTCGATATCGATGTCCGGCGGCTCGGCCCTTTCCTTGGAGATGAACCGCTCGAACAACAGATCCATCTGGACGGGATCGACGGCGGTGATGCCGAGGCAGTAGCACACGGCGGAGTTCGCCGCGGACCCGCGCCCTTGACACAGAATTTTTTGACGGCGGCAGAACTGGACGATCTCCCACATGGTGAGGAAATACCCGTCGTACTCGAGGTCCTGTATGAGCGCGAGTTCTTTCTCGAGTTGGGCGACGACATTCTCCGGGACGCCGCTGGGATAGTGTTCGAGAGGGTAGCGTTCCTTGGCGCCTTCGAAGGTCAAAGAACGGAGCCACTCGGCCGACGTCGTCCCGTCGGGGAGTTTCTCGGAAGGGTACCGGTAGCGAAGCTCATCGAGCGAAAAGGTACACCGCCCCGCGATCTCCTCGGTGCGAACGACGGTGAGCGGATCGTCTTCGAAGAGGAGGCGAAAGACGAAGGGCGGTTTCAAAAGGTGCTCGGCGTTGGGTTTGGTCAAACGTCCCGCGCCCGAGAGGGTGACGCCGTGACGGATGCACGTGAGGACATCCTGGAGATCGCGGCGCTCGCGCGTGTGATAGAGGACCTCGACGGCGGCGGCAGTGGGGAGCTTGTAGCGGATCGCACGCAGCCGCACGCGGTGTTCCTGCTGGGCTTCGTCGGGCCGGCGGTGGCGCGTGATGAGCGCGTACAATCTATCGCCGAAGGCGTCGCGGAGGTCTTTCACGACGAAGAGCGGATCGGTCATGCCGGCGATCAAGCTTCTGTCGCCGCCCCAGAGCGCGATGAGGCCTGTGGCACGGTCGCAGATCTCGCGCCACGAGACTTTCGACTCGCCCTTCGGCGATCGCAGGCGTCCGTCGGTGATG
>CAZYCB010000392.1:0-1703 GCA_964645735.1 uncultured bacterium
CTTTGTGTGGCCGTGCGTCACACAGGCTTGCTCTTCCCATTCCAGTTTGTTCTCACTCAATTAGTCCTAACTGTGTGGAGGTGGTTGTGATGACGACGAGGACTCCTCTTCGTGATCCCCAGACACGTCAAGTTACGATCCAAAAGGTCATCATTGGCTATGCGCTTCATTTCCCGACTGCGGCGGCGGAGCTACTCTCCTCGATTCGGACGAGCGATGTGGAAGCGTTCAGCGACCCGCTTCTTCGCCGGATCATCGGGGCGATCCTAGATCTTCACCGTCGCGGCGTGCCACTTTCTGTCGAAAGCGTGACCGCGGAGGCCAGGAAAGCGGGCGACGCGCCGGGCGTCTCCAATGCCTGTGCTGTCTGCATGGACGTGCTGGAGGCGGAACGCGTGGCCCAGGAGTTCGGGACGACCCCTGAGGATTATCTCCGGGCCCTCCGGGAGGAATACGGGCTCCAGCGGCTGAAAGCGACAGTCGGAAGGTCCATCGATTACCGAGCCGGTCTTCAGGCGGTTCACGCCGCACGGGCCTGGGACGCCGAGGTGCTCAATGCCAATGCGGATCGGTATGCGGCCGTGGCGGATCGGATCTACGCACTGCGGCGCAAGGGAGGCCCCTCGGACCAGCGGAAGGATTTCGAGATCCACGCCGCGGTGACCCAGGAGATTCTCACGCACCTCTCCGAACTCGGCCGATTCTACACCGACGGACGGCGGGCATACTTCTTCTTCGAAGAGGACAAACGACTCGCCGAAGTGGACGGGGAGGACGGGGGGTTTCGACTCCTCCTTCACCGGTACGGCATAAACCCGACGGAGACCATCTACCGCTGGGTGAGCGAGGCGCTTCGGAACGAAGCTCTGGCCCAAGGGGAGCGAACCGAGATCCATCAGCTCTCCCACTACGACTCCGGGCGCTTCACGCTCTACGTCTACAACCACGCAAACCAGCTGTACCGGGTCACCGGGGATCGGATCGACCTCGTCGATAACGGTACGGACGGGGTCCTCTTTGTGTCGGACCCCCGGGCTCGACCTTTTGAACGAGTCCCGACTTCGGGAGCGACCTCGTGGTTCACGAACGTCATCACGTCGAAGATTAACTTTGCCGAGGACGTGCTCACCCCCGGCGAACGCCAGCGGATCTTCGAGATGTGGTTCTACTCGGTGTTCTTCGAATCGATCATGCCGACGAAGCCGATTGTTGCCTTCATTGGACCGAAGGGATCGGGGAAGTCCATCACCCTTCGGAAAGTCGGGATGCTCCTTACCGGCGATCGGTTCGACGTGACCCCGCTTACGAGCGATCCCAAGGATTTTGACGCGGTGGTCACGAACAGGCCGTTTGTCGCTTTTGACAATGCCGATCACAAATGCGGGTGGTTGAACGATCGGCTCGCGACCGTAGCTACCGGCGGAAACATCATGAAGCGGGAGCTTTACACGACGAACCGCCTGGTCGAGATCCCGAGCCACTGCTTCGTCGGCGTCACGGCCCATACGCCTCACTTCCGGCGGGACGATGTAGCCGATCGGCTCCTCATCATGAAGGTGGAGCGGTTCAAGGCGTTCGTATCCGAGAAGCAGCTGCTCGGGGAGGTTGTCACGCACCGAAACGAGATTTTCTCCGAGGTGCTCCTTCGCCTCCAGAGAATCGTCCGGGCGCTCCAGGCGGAACACGGCGTGGACGATTCGAGC
>CAZYCB010000393.1:0-2702 GCA_964645735.1 uncultured bacterium
GTCTCTAACTACTACTGTGTGCGGATGTACAAGGGCGAGGCCATGTCCGAGATCGTGTGCGACGATGGAACGATCTGCGCCCCAAGTCCCGATGCGAGGACGACAAAGATGCTCGTGAAGCTCATCGCAAGCGACGGAGCGGCAGGAGATGCTTTTGGCCAGAGCGTTGCGGTCAGTAGAGATTGGGCAATCGTTGGAGCCTGGGTGGATGACGACAAGGGGGACGCATCGGGCGCCGCTTACATGTTTCAACTCGTCGGGGGCACGTGGACGTACAAGCAGAAGCTCACGGCTGCCGACGGAGCGCCAAATGATTACTTCGGAATAAGCGTAGCGATTTGCGGGGATTGGGTGATTGTCGGGGCAGAAGGCGATGACGACAAGGGAGCGAATTCTGGCTCGGTGTACCCGTACCAGCTCATCAATGGTACGTGGACTCCGAAAACGAAGTTCACAGCAAGCGACGGATTGGCGGGCGACTGGTTCGGAGAATGCTTATCGATCAGCGGCGATCACGCAATTATCGGAGCTCTTTTCGATGACAACGCAAAGGGGGTTGATGCCGGCTCGGCATATATCTACGATCTTGTCAGCGGCACGTGGACGTACAAGACCAGGCTCATGGCGAGTAACGGGGCCGCAGAAGAACGTTTCGGCGGCAGCGTGTCAATCAGCGGCGATCGCGCGATCGTCGGGGCGAGTAGCAATAAAGGCTCGGCTTACATTTTCGAGCTTGCAAGCGGCACGTGGAGCGAGAAACAGATTCTCACGGCGAGCGACGGGATTACGGGCGATAGTTTCGGACTCGGTGTCTCTATCAGCGGGGATCGCGCGATTGTCGGCGCTGAAAGTGCTGACAATAATGGCGCGGCCTATGTCTTCGATAGAGTCGGGGACATATGGACCGAGAGACAGAAGCTCATGTCGAGCGACGGAAAGGTATATGAGTTTTTTGGGGCAACCGTATCGATCAGCGGGGATATTGCGGTCGTCGGAACTGAGAGCTTGGAGGACGAGGCAGCCTACGTCTTCGAGTTCATGAATGGGACGTGGGTTCAGAAACAGAAGTTCACGGCCGGGGAGGGGAGCGCACACTTTGGGTCGCCCGTGTCGATGAGCGAGAACCGCGTGGTCATTGGAGCCAGCACCGATGTCGGCAGGGTCGCGAATTCGGGATCGGCGTACGTAGCCGATCTGGCGCTAGCCCCGGGCAACGTCGCCGCATCCGACGGGACGCTTTCGAGCAGGGTCCGCCTCACGTGGGAAGACAGATCGGTCAATGAAAGGGGTTTCCGCATCTATCGTGACGGCGGGCCTATTGCCACGGCCGGTGCAAACGTCCAGCAATACGAGGACTTCGATGCGGAGCCTGGGCGTACCTACACGTACAGCGTTGCCGTGCTCACGAACGACATATCGAACGAGAGCGAAGGATTCACAGATTTCGGATGGCGGCCTGCCAACGGAAGCATCTCGGGTCGTATCTCGACCAAGGGCGGCGCGGCGGCCGACAGCGTCTGGATTGCCGTTACGCCGCTTCGGACGAAATCGCTTCTCTTCGACGGAAGCGGAGGGTTCGTGAGCGTGCCGGATACGTCCAGAACCTTCGACTTCGACAGTGGCGAGAGCTTCACCATCGAGGCGTGGGTCAAGTATCAGGGGGCCGGAGGATCGGGGACGAGCGACGGCGCGGTCATCGCTAAGGCGTTGCCTGGGAGCGGTGCGACCAGATTCCCATTCATTTTGAGGAACATGCGGAGTACGGATCAACCCGGTCGCCTTCGATTCTCAATGAGTGACGGCGCATCGACGGCGAGCGCCGCTACCTCGCGCACAAACATCAACGACAATGCATGGCACCATATTGCGTGCGTGCATGAAGCTGCGGGAGACTCGCTTCGCATCTACGTCGACGGCGTCCTCGAGAGCAGCGCGTCGTATTCGAGTCACGGCGACATCACAAATGCCGAGCCGCTCTCATTCGGTGCGGGGCCCGCTGCGGGCTCCTCATTCGGCGGCCAGCTTGACGAGGTGCGCATCTGGAACCTCGTGCGAAGCGCGTCGCAGATTCGAGCGGCAATGGCGGCGCCCCTCGTGGGAACAGAGACGGGTCTCGTCGCATATTGGCCTCTCAACGATGTGAACACGAGCGTGATTACAGATCTGACGAGCGGCCCCCACTACGGCACGATCGAGGGAGGCGTTTACTGGACGACGAACTGCCCCGAGCTCGGCATCTATCCCATGACCGATGCCAATGGGAACTATGTTCTGAACGGCCTGTACTACGGAACGGCGGCCGAATTCGAGGTGCGGCCTTTCAAGGGCAATCGCCAGTTCGATCCGCCGGTCAAACGAATTGCGTTGAACAGCCAATCCCCGGTGGAGAACCAGGCCAACTTTGTCGATATCTCCTCCTTCACGGTTTCGGGGACGATCTGCTACGCCGGCACGGCATGCGCCGCGTCGGACATTCCGGTTCTCGTGGACAGCAAGCCCACCGGCTCGACGGACTCGAAAGGCAAGTTCGCCGTGTCGGTGGACCTCGGGGAGCATTGGATCCGGCCGGCTCTCGAAGGACATACCTTCGGACCTGACAGCCTCTACGTCAACGTGAGACGCGACACCACGGTGAACGGCGCGACCGGGGTGGCTTTCGATGATTCGACGACGCAAACGCTCGCGGGGCGTCTCGGAGGCGG
>CAZYCB010000394.1:0-2387 GCA_964645735.1 uncultured bacterium
GCACGAAGTATGGGCTCGCCCCCCAGAGCTCGCTCCCCTTTTACATGTACGTGGACCGCAAGAAGGGGCTTCCCGTCTACATGGAATTCCCAGGAGTGCGAACGGAGATGTTTCTCGTGAGCGCTTTCGGGGATCACCCCCCGGTCAAGTTCACCCGTCCCCCGGGATCCGAGACCCAGCAGTAGGCGGGGACACCCCGGGAAGTCCGCCCACACCCCCCCCAAGGGGGGTCAGCCGGGCGGCCGCCAAGACTTTTTCGGGTTGATCCACCCTGGCAATATATTGATATTAAATACATTACGGCAAATGGATGGTTTTTGTCGTTGACGGGGCCACGCGCGGCGGGCTATAATCAAGGGACCATAAATCAGCAGAGCCGATGGCGTGTGAGCGGGGTCAGCAGCAGAAGTTCTTCCCACTGTCTGACCTTTTTTTGGAGGGACACGATGGATTTCATGGTTGCACCTGACCTGAGGCAGCGGACCATTTGGAAATTCAATCTGATCACCATCGCCTGCTCGAGTGCCTGGATGACCGTGGTGTTGTCGGTACGGCGGTTGGTGGAAGGACTCGCACATCTACCTCTTCATTTCCGGCGGCGTTTGACACCGGTTCGCGTCATCGTCACCGTCGGCATGATCGGGCTGGTGGCGGCGCCGACTGCAATGTACGTCATAGAAAAGGGACGGCGCCTGGACACGTGGCGCGCCTACCGGGAGCTCACTGTCTCGTCCACAACCGAGAGCCGTTATCTCCGCACAGCTCTTCGTGGGCTGCTCGACGAACAGTCGCGGCTCGCCCACCTCGTCGTCGATTCTGGCAACGCGCTCTACGCCGGCAACAAGGTGTATGTCAAGGTATCTGCAAGTGGTTATTCGAGTTCCGTGGCCGAGACGGATACGACACCTTTCATCACGGCCGCCAACACATCTACGCGTTTGGGGGTCCTCGCCGTATCTCGGGATCTCCTCAGCGAGTACACGCCAGGAGCTCCGTTCTCGTTCGGTGACCGGGCTCACATCTCGGGGCTCGGAGATTTCCTCGTCGAAGACGTCATGAGCGCCCGCTGGACGAACAGGATAGACGTCTGGTTCCCGACGCGGGAACAGGCCGTTCGTTTCGGTCTCCGGGAGGTCGTTCTGTCGCGCACGCTCGACGAGGGCCGCCGGGGCGCCGACGAGATCCTGTCCTGGAATCTTCCGGCGGAACTGGATTCGGGCGGCCTCTGAAACCGATCCTCCCTTCGATAGGTCTCGACAACCTCTCCGCCTGAGACGATACTGGCGAGGGTTCTCGCTCCGTGCTCCCGCCATGACAAGACGATTCTGGTATCACTTCGGCGTGTCCGCGGCGATAGTCTTCGCCGTGACGGTGTTCGCTTGGGTGCGGGGATGGCCCCCGGGGTGGGACGCCCACGGGGCGGCCCCGGCGTCGCCGGGCCACCGCTTGGCCGCGATCGCGGCGAGCATCGCCTTTCTCTACGTCTTCGCGAGGCTGCTCCTGCGAGCCACAGGGTCCGACAGGGCGACTGGAGTCCTGGGGCTTTACGCGGCGTCTCTCTACCTTCCGTTCCTCATTCTTCTGACGGGGTCTGCCGCGTGGACGCTGGCTCTCCTGTGCGCGGCGGCGGGTGTCCTCGAAATTCTCGACGTGAACAGCTCACCCGCGAACGCCGCCCGTTCCGGCCTGTACCTGTCCGTCGGCTGCGCGCTGCACCCAATCCTCGTCGTGGTCGTGGCCGCTCTCGTTCCAGTAGTGATCGTCGGATCCGGACGACGCTGGTGGCTCGCTCTGTCCTTCCTCTTTGCGGTGGCGGTTCCCTGGAGTGCGGCGATGGCGATCCCCGCATCCGGTTTGCCGGTTCAGAGTATCGTGTCTCTTCGAGGCGCCGCCTTGCCGGGGAACCTCTCCGCTTGGATCTCGGCGCTCACCGATCACGCACGGCAGATCCGGTTGTCTTGGGAGTCTGATTTCCTCTGGGCGTACGGCGCCTTCGCTTTCGCCGGGCTCGTCGTCGGGTCTGTTCGCCGCGTGGGACCTTCACGCCGGGGCATCGTGGCGGCGACGTGGCTGCTCATCGTGGTGACTGTTTTCGAAGCTGTACTCGAAGACCGAATCGCCTTCCTACTGGCGCCGCTGGGATTCGTACTGCTCATCCTTTTGGCGAACACGGGACTGGCCGCACTCGCGGCCATGAATCCCCTGCACGCGGGCAGGCGTCGGATGATCCCGGTGGGCGCCTTTTTCCTCCTGCCGCCGATCATTGGCTGGGTTCGGCTGCTCGTCTAGCCGCTCGGCCTAATCCCTTTCTTCACAAAGGTTTCTCCTTGTGCTCGTCTGCGGCAAGGTCTATAGTATCGACTGGTTGTCCCTGTCCCCTTCCCATC
>CAZYCB010000395.1:0-2911 GCA_964645735.1 uncultured bacterium
CGACTACGCGCCTCCGTCGGGCCGACTCTTCGTCGCATTCGAAAAGGGAACGGCGCTTGGCTGCGCGGCGGATCGGGTACGGGAAAGTCTGCCTCGACGCGATCCGGACGATGGAGCCGGCGGTGGGACTCTACAAGACGATGGGCTTCCTGGAGATCGTGCCCTATCGCGTGAATCCGGTGGAGGGCGCGGTGTACATGGAGCTGAGGCTGGATCGTGCGCTGTAGGGTAATTGAGCGCCCCGCGAAAGGCTCACCACCACCCTACAGCGCACTTCATGACAGCCGCGGATGTGCCTTCCCGGTGGATATTTCACGGACTGTGACGTATAATGAAGTGCCACATCATGAGGCCGTTCCAGCGGCACGCTCCAGACGCTCCCCCCCGGGGGCTGCTCATCCATTCGCATTCGGGAGGCGCCTGATGCGTTTCAAACGTCCGGCGCGCGTGAATGCCACGCGCAGTGCTCAGCGCTCCATGCCCTTCGGGTTGTTTCTTCCGGGAAGGGGCGAGCGCCTTGTCGTGCTCGCGGCCTTCGTGTGTGTGCTCGCTTCAACATCGAAGGCGCGAGGCGCGGAGATCGTGTACAACGTCCGCGTCCCGCGAGACGCCGTCACGATCGGGTGGATATCCGGTCATGCGCACGTAATGCTCGACGCAAAGGGCTTTCAGAAGACCTCGGAGCCCGGCGAGCCCGTGCTTCCCGTACGTGTGGTGAACGTGCTTCTCCCGGCAGGGGAGAAAGTGGACAGATGGGAGATCGCAGCCGGACCCGCGATGGGCGTCGGCCCGTTTGAGAATCCCCTCCTCGGAGCGCCGTTCGTGACGGAAGGCGGCGTGACGGGAAAGGGCAATCCACTTCTTGCTTCTTCTCAAGCAACAGGTGCATTCCCCCCTAGCCACGGCAGTTATCTCGGCACTGGCTTCTGGCACGGATGTGCCATCGCCAGTTTCGCCGTGTTTCCCCTTCGCGTGGAAAAAGGGACCCTCTACCTCACGGAATCCGTGACCCTCCGTGTGACCACGTCGGCGGATGCTGCGCGTCCGGATGTCGCTGTAAGGGAGCGCATCAACCGCGATTTCGACGCGAAGCTGGAGCGGATCCTCTCGGACTTCGTCGTCAACCCGAGTGCCGCCGGTCGCGGCACGATGGATCGGGTCCAGGTCGCCGAACCGAAGGGCGGTTTTCAGCCGACGTCGTATCCGTCTCTCGAGGGAAGCGCGGTGGAATACGTGATCATCACGAGCGAAGCGCTCGCCGCGGCATACCAGCGTCTCGCCGACTGGAAGACGGAGAGAGGAATGCCCACCGTCGTCAGGACCACCGAGTGGATCAGAGCGCACGCAAGAAATGGAGTGGACCTCGCGGAGACGGTCCGGTTTTTCATACGGGACGCGTACGAGAAATGGGGCGTGACGTTCGTGATGCTCGGCGGGGACACGGATATCATACCGGCGAGATACGGCGTGAGCGGTTACCTTGGCGAGGATACAGAGATCGCGACGGATCTCTACTTCGCGTGCCTCGACGGTTCGTGGAACGAGAACCACAACGCTCAGTGGGGAGAGCTCGGCGTCACTCTCGACAACCCCGATCTCTACGCGGAGGTGTACGTGGGGCGGATGTCGACATCGACGGTGTTCGACGTGACAACGGTCGTCGACAAGGTGATCGCGTACGAGACGCCGACGGAGCCGGCCATGATGAACAAGGTGATGCTCGCCGCGGAGGTGCTCTCTCCGCCCGACTGGCACGAAGGGCTTCCGATCAGCTTCGACGGGGCCTCGCTCAGCGAGTCGCTCTGGGCGCTTGCGTTCAATGGCAAACCCCTCCAGACGACGCGGTCGTACGAGACGTATATGTACTACCCTTCGTCCGTGCGGCTCTCGCGCCAGGCCGTTCTCGACTCGATGTCCGCCGGCGTCAACATCATCAACCACATCGGTCACGGCTCGCGTTTCAACTTCTCGTGCGGGGACGCGAGCGTGGTGCAGTCCGACGTGAACGCGCTGGCGAACGGCGATCGCCTGTTCTTCCTCTACTGGGTGGACTGCAAGGTCTCCGAGTTCGATTACGAGTGCATCGCGGAGACGCTGTTGAAAAACCCGAACGGCGGAGCGGTCGGCACAATCGGAGCCAGCCATTACGAGTTTCCAGCCGCGGATTCCCACTACATGAACGAGTTCTACGATCTCCTCCTCAACGAGAACGTGGTGCGCGTCGGGGAAGCGATGGCGCGCGCGAGGCTGCCCCGGACGCCGTGGGCGGAGCTGGGGGACAACGTAGACCTCTGGACGCACTACGTGAACACGGCTCTCGCAGATCCCGAGATGCCTCTCTTTACGGGTGCCGTGCAAACGGTGAATGTGGCGCATGTGGGAAGCGTGGGGTTGGGGACGACGAGCATCCTGGTGAACGTCACCTCGGGCGGCAATCCCGTGGACTCGGCATACGTGTGTCTCTCGAAGGGAGGGGACGACTACCAGCGGGGAGCGACGGACGCGTTGGGTAACGTGACGTTCAGCTTCCGGGCGGAGAGCGCGGGCCAGATCACGGTGGTGGTGACGGGGCACAACGTCGCGCGGCACCAGAGCGCGATCACGGTGACGCCGGGCTCCGGGGCGTACGTGAGCTATTCTGGGATGACGGTGGACGACAACACGAGCGGCGGGACGTTCGGAAACGCCGACGGTGTGGTGGACGCGGGTGAACTCATCGACATGACGCTCTCCGTGGTGAACACGGGTGTGTCGACATCGGGCAACGTGACGCTCGTTCTTCGGTGCAGCGATCCGTGGGTGAGCGTGCTGGACAGCACGGCGGCGGTGGGGACCGTGGGGGTGGGTCAAACGAAAGCGGCGAGCGACGCGGTGCGGGTGGTTTTCTCCGGGAACATCGTGGACGAACGGG
>CAZYCB010000396.1:0-3272 GCA_964645735.1 uncultured bacterium
CGACGTCGTAGACACGGGGCGCTTCCTGGAAGAAGAGGTCGTCGTAATGCCACGGCCTGATGTCCGTGCGTTTAATCGCGTAGCGTGCGGCGACCCGATCGTCCATCTCGTCCTTGAGGGACGCGAAGGGGGCGCGCGTGAGCCGGTCGAGTTCCTCGAAGAGATCGAGGAGTTCCGACTCGTTCTGCTCGTCCAGATCGATGGACATTGCGTAAAAGTTTTCGTAGCCGATGGACTGCGCCGCCTCGTTCCGCATCTTCACCAGCCTCAAGAGATCGTCGTGAACGACCCCGGCCACTTCCTTCCCCGCTTCCCAGGCTTTCCGCCTCAGTCCTACGTCCCGCGATTCTCTCAGGATCCCGGCGATGTCGTTGGTCGTCACGGTCCGTCCGTCGAGGCTGGCGCGGTAGACGTTGAACTGATTCTCGATTCGCGAGCCGAGCCTCGTGATCTCCTCGTTGAGGACCGGATCGATCTGGTTGCGGAGAAAATCGTTATAGAGAATCTCGATCTGACGGCGTTCGAGTGGATCGGTGACTCTGGGGCTGTCCCGCCACTTCCTGATCTTGTCGAAATCCTCCGCACTCGACAGGACCTTCTGCAGCCGGAGCTGCTGTTCCGCGAACCGTTCGAAGTCGGCAGCCGTGCCGGTTATGGCCGCGTTCCAGTAGGCGAGGCTCACCTCTCTCGAGAGAGGCTCGATCGCACCCACGAGCGTTCTGAGGTAATCGGAAAGATCCACGGAGGCCATTCTACAGAAGTCCCGGTCAAAGGGTCGTTCGCTGCAATCGTGTCCGGCGCGGAAAGCGTCGCAGAGCGATCACTCTAGCGGCGGCGCCCGAAAGGTGGCAACAACAATTTTGGCGATGCGCGCGGACGCAGAGTGCTCTTCACCTGCGTCATCCGGCGGCCGCGTCAGCCATCGAGGAGATGCACTTCCAGGCACGCCCCTCGCGGCGCCTCGAAATGGTCGGGAGGGAACGTGATGTCGCCGCGAAGAAAGACGTAGAGGAATTTGGAATCGTGGATCTTGATGTAGCCAACGGCCCTGTAGCGGTCCTCGAGATCCGCCGCGGAGAGAATCGCGTACCAGAGCGGGTGGGTCGTTTCCTTGTGGCGCGCTTTGTCCGCGAGCGCGAGCACCTCGTTGGAGGGAACGACGACGCACGAGGGGTTTCGGTCGAGCAGATACCGCGCCACGTTTTCCGCGGCCCACGGGCTGCTCCCGACGCCGTAGATCTGGAAAGAACGGTAACGTATCGCGCTGACCGTCTTGTCGGTCAATCCGAGCATGTCGACGACGGGCCTGTGCGAATAGTAACGAATGGCCCCTATCTCGTTCGCGACGATCTCGCCTCCCGGAGGGATCATGTCCCCGAGCATCCGTCCGATCGCGCGCTGCGCGCCGCTTTGCATCCAGTCGTGGACGCAGTATTTGCGGTGGGCTTTCACGGCCTGAGCGGCGTTGAGCGCGACGATGAGGAGGACGCAGGCCACCGCCATACGACGCGTGAACAGACGGCCCTGCAGGTGAGGTCCTTCCACGTAACCGAGAAATCCCATCGCGGAGAGCGCGTAGATCCACGGGACGAGCGGCACGGCGAAGCGGTCGAAACGAAGCACGTCGCCGCCGGTGGCGACGATGAAAAACAGCTGGTAAGCGGCGAGCGCCCACAGGTAGAACCACGCGTATCTTCGTCTTCGATCGTGCGGAACGACCAGTGCGAATGGCAGGAGAACCACCACCCCGCTCTTCGCCAGAAAGCGGCCGAGGTAGAGGAAGCCGTGCGATATCGGCGAAAGGTAGTGGAGCGACGCGGGAGGTTTCGCGAAATACGTATTCGGCAAAATGCCGCCGAAGTACTCGAACCTCACGGACAGGGCCGTGAGGTATGCGAAGAAAACGATGATGACGGCGGCGACAAGCCTCCCCGACAGGCGTCTGTAACGCGAGAGGAGGAAGATGCCGGTCAACGCCAGAAACCCGATGCCCTCGGGTCTCATGAGCGCCGCACCCAGGAACACGACGAGGGACACGTACTGCGGGAACCTCGCGCCGCGCGTGGTCGCCCACAAGTGGAGCGCCGCGCCGGCGATGAGACACACGACGTAAAGGGTCGTCTCGAGTCCAGACGACGCGTAGAACGCGAACGGGAAAAACGATGCGAACGCGAAGACGAACAACCCCGCCACGAGCCGCGTGCGCCTCGGGTCGGCGGCCGTCGCGAGGGGGTAGGCGCGAAGGAGGAGGAGCAAGAAAAGACCGATGGAGAGAAGGGCCGCTCCGTAGCTGATCATGGGAGCGACAGTCTCGATGTCTCCGCCGAGTCGGGCGGCGAGCGCCAGCGCGAGCGTCCACAGGGGGTTGGAGAAACCTTCGACGCGCTCGCCCGGGTTGAACACGAGTCCGTCCCCTTGAGCGAAATTCCGCGCGTACTGAAAACTGATGTACGCGTCGTCGGGTATCCAGGCCCGGAAGGGAAGGGAGAGCGCAGCGAAAGCGAGCGCCGACAAGAACAGGATGACGATTGCGGATTTTTTGCTCATCGCGTTCCCGGAAGAACCGGTCGGGTCATGCTGCTAACTTCCACTGGCGCATCAGGTTGGATTCCGTCCTGCCACGCGCCTCCGCCACGGGGGACCCGTGCCGCCGCGGCGCCAAAGGAACAAAAGGCATTTGAATAAATCGGATGCGGGGGAGTATAACACGTGTCAACAGGGGAATGGGTAGAGGATCTGAAGCGGGTTTGAGGAGGGATGGCGTGCCCGACAACGAGAAGGAACTCGTCGAGCGCTGGCTCAAGGGAGACAGGAACGCCTTCGGAGCGCTGGTGAGGCGCTTCATGGCGGATGCCTATCTCATCGCGCTCGGCTTTACGGGAAATTCCGAGGACGCGCGGGACCTCTCGCAGGAGGCGTTCATCAAGGCCTACGGGGCGAGAGACCAATTCGAGAGCGGGAGACCGTTCTATCCATGGTTCTACCGCATTCTGAGGAACCGCTGCCTGAATTTCGTGCAGCGGGAAGCGAAAAAACACGAGCCTCTTTATTACGATGACGATCCGGCCCGCGAACGTTTCGCTTCGCCCTCGCCGTCCACTCTCGAGTCTCTCGAGCGGGAGGAGCGGGTGCGCCTGGTGCATGCAGCCATCGAGAGGCTGTCCTTCGATCACCGCGAAGTGATCATTCTCAAGAATCTCAAAGGGTACTCGTACGAGCAGATCGCCCACACGCTCGGAATCCCCATAGGGACCGTCATGTCGCGTCTGTAC
>CAZYCB010000397.1:0-17227 GCA_964645735.1 uncultured bacterium
GTCCCCTTCGCGGATGCGGCCTCCGGGGATCGCCGCGAGGGGCGTCTCGACGCGTTCGAATTCGAAAGAGGGACCCGCGTCGTCGATTCTCGCGAAGTCCTCCCCTTCGCGGTAAACGACGCCTGTTTGCGCGTTCCTCACCTCGACGGGAGTGCCGGGCCGGCGGATCACGTTCACGATCCCCATTTCGCGCACCTGCATGTCGTCGACCCAGAAGCGCCCCGAGGGGCCGTTCCACGCCCCGACGAAGATTGCCGCTTTCTTGTAGGTGAGGCTGTTAAAACCGACTCTCACCTGCCGCCAATCGCCGCTCGCGTCGAGGTACGGCTGCCACGTCGCGAGCACTCGGTCATCGGCCGTTTTGACAATGACCTGAAACCGGCTCGGAGGATTCAAGTTCTCCGTTTTCACCCAAAACATCAGCTCGTAGCACCGGAACGGACGGACGGAGATCTTCTGCGCGACGCGGCCCATTCCCGCTCGGGCGTCCTTCAGGTTTTCGAAACGCAGGGAGAACCTCCCCTCTTTGTGCTCGTCTGCGTCCCTGAAGCTCTGCTTGCCCGGACCGTCCTGCAGATCGAACCCGGAGGCCCTCCTGCCGTCGAATTTCTCGAATCCCCCGTTGGCGATCCCGACCGCAGCATCTCTGTCCAGCAGACCCTCTCCGCTTCGGATCACGTACGGAACGTCCCTCACGGGAACGGCGGCAGCGAGGTTCTTGTCATGGGCGAGCACACCGCTCGCGTAGCCGGCCGAGAAGACGAGCGGGATGAGTTCCACGCCGAATTCGCCGCACGCGCTCTTCACTGCGAGCAATCGTCCCATGTAGTCCTTGTCCTGGAGGTCGATCCTGTCGAACGACGCCGAGAGCACGACGCCGGTGAAACCGGCGCGCGAAGACCGCTCGGCGATGTCACGTATCTCGGCAACGTGCTCGTCCTTCGTCAGGTTCCGCTGCACGAAGACGAGACGGTACGGCAGCTCGAGAGAGCGCGCCGATCCGCCGGCCGCTGCGCTGGCGACCTCCGCGGCCGCCAGACAGGCGACGACGATGGAAAACAGGGCTCTCTTCACTTAGGGGCGCCTCCTTTTTTCGCGCAAGTGCTCGACGAGGTAGAAACATACGACGGGCCCTCCCATCGAATCAAACCCATTTCGCGAAGAGCGCGGGGTTTGGCGCGCGCTCTGATGGACAAGCCGCGGCCGCTGGTGCTACACTCCCCTCTTCGAGAGCCGCCCACCTGAGTGAGCCCGACGGAGTTTATGCAATCGAGGACGCGATGGACAGACGGACATTCTTGAAATCTCTCTCGGTCGGTGTCGCTGCCGCCCCGTTCGTGCGCCCGGACGAGCTTTTCTCCGCCGCCGGCGAAGCTCTTCCCGATTTGTCGATCGTCACCGCAGCCGATCCCGCGGCCGCGACCCGGCGCGCCGTCGAGTGCCTCGGAGGGATGTCGAGCTTCGTGTCGAAGGGCGACGTTGTCGTCGTCAAACCCAACATCGGGTGGGACCGAACGCCTGAACAGGCCGCGAACACCAATCCCGCCGTCGTCGCCGCGCTCGTCGAGCTCGCGTACGGCGCCGGGGCAAAGAAGGTCAAAGTCTTCGACAACACGTGCAACGCGGCGAGGCGATGCTACAAGAACAGCGGCATCGAGGACGCCGCGCGCGCGGCGGGCGCGGATGTGTTCTTCGTCGAAGACAGGATGCTCAAGAAGGTGAACCTCCGCGGCGAGAGAATCAAGGAGTGGCCCGTCTACAGCGATGCGCTCGAGGCGGATAAGATCATAAACGTCCCCATCGCCAAGCAGCATTCCCTCGCGCGAATCACGCTTTCCATGAAGAATCTCATGGGGCTCATCGGCGGCTCGAGGAACCTTTTCCACCAGAAAATCGACACGAACATCGTCGATCTCGCTGCGTTCTTCAAACCGTCGCTCACGGTTCTCGACGCGGTGCGAGTGCTCACGGCGAACGGCCCTCAGGGCGGGAACCTCAACGACGTGAGGATCGCGAACACCGTGGCCGCCTCGCGCGATCAGGTGGCCATCGACGCCTTCGGCGCGACCCTTTTCGAGAAAACGGCGGGGGATCTCCCCCACGTCCGCGAGGCCTTCGCCAGGGGCATCGGTGAAATGGATCTTGGCAAACTGAAGTTGGCGCGCGAAAACCTCTCTTGAGAGTGGCAGCAACGAAGAGAATATCTGGCCTCAAACGCGCGAGAATCGCGTCGCAGACCGTCTTCCTGATTCTCTTCCTTTTCCTTCTGTCGCAGACGGAGTACCACGGGCGGGATATCATCGCCTACCCGGTGAAGGTCTTCCTCGAGCTCGATCCTTTGATCCTCCTCACGACGTTTCTCTCGTCCCACACGGCTGCCGCGGGGCTTTTCCTCGCGCTCATTGCGATCGCCGTCACCGTTCTCTTCGGCAGGGTGTTCTGCGGCTGGTTCTGTCCCTTGGGAACGTTGAACGATCTCGTCGGTTCTCGAGACAAGCGAAGGAGAACGCGCAAAGAGACAGGTCTCGACAAACACGGGGTCAGGGTGAAGTACTACCTCGTCGTTGCGATCCTCGTCGCCGCCCTTTTCCAGATCCACTTCGTCGGGATCTTCGACCCCATCGCGCTTACCATACGATCGTTCTCGCTCTCCGTGAGCCCCGCGTTCAACTATGTCGTCCACGGCTCATTCGATCTTCTCTACAAGGCGGGGATCCCAGGCGTCAGCGCGGGAAGCGAGCGCGTCTACGAGTTCCTCAGAAACCACGCGATCTCATTCGACCGTCCCATGTTCGTTCAGGGGAGTCTCGTCGGGCTCATCTTCATCGCGATCCTCGCGCTCAATTTCGTGCGAAGACGCTTCTGGTGCCGGTTCGTGTGCCCGCTGGGGGCGCTTCTCGGATTGCTGTCGCGTTTCTCGCTTCTCAACCACAGGCTGAAGGAAAAAGCGTGCAACGATTGCACCCTTTGCCTGGCCACCTGCGGCGGCGGCGCTCGCCCCTATCCCGCGGACGAGTGGCGCGGAGCGGAGTGCGTTCTCTGCATGAACTGTCACAGCACGTGCCCGCAGCAGGCGATATCCTTCGAGTTCGGAAGACCGGCACCGGCGGCTCGGCGCACCGACCTCGAACGGCGATACGTGCTCATGGCCGGTGCGGCGGGATTGGGAAGCCTCGCCCTCGTTCGCCTCAACCCGGTCCGCGAGACGGGCAGCGCTTCCCTCATACGGCCGCCGGGGTCCGTCGAGGAGAGCGAGTTCCTCAGGAGATGCGTGAAGTGCGGTGAGTGCATGAAGGTGTGCATCACCAACGCGCTTCAACCCACGTTTCTCCAGGCCGGTTTCGAGGGGTTGTGGTCGCCGCTCCTCGTTCCGCGGATCGGCTATTGCGAATTCAACTGCACGCTCTGCGGACAGGTGTGCCCGACGGACGCGATCGAAGGACTCGAGCTCGGCGTGAAGCAGAAGAGAAAGATCGGTCTCGCTTTCGTCGACCAGAACCGCTGTTTGCCGTACGCGTTCGGCATCGACTGCATCGTGTGCGAGGAACACTGCCCCACGAGCCCCAAGGCGATACGATTCGAGTCCCGCGTCGCGGTGACGGACGGCGTCGAGAAGGAACTCAAGCTTCCCATAATCGTGCCCGGCGAGTGCATCGGCTGCGGGATCTGCGAGTACTACTGCCCCGTCGGCGAAGTGGCCGCCATACGCGTGTCGAGCGTCGGAGAGGACCGGTCGGAGAAGAACCGGATCATCCTGTAGCGTCCTCCGCGCGCGGCTTCGAGTACTGCAGTGTCGGATCGCCTGGAGCCGACTCGCCTGGACTCGAATGGTCGGGGCTCGATTGGAGGGGCTCGGATCGGAATCATGGAGGCATCATGAAACCTTCTCTGTCGCTCTTCCTCCTCATCGCGGCGTTTGCCGCGCCCGCCGCGGCGGACACGTGCGTGAGGATCGAGAATCATACGGACGAGTACTACTACATGGGCGAGATCCACACCGCCGTGAATCAAATCGACCAGATCTGGTTTGGCGGCGGCAGCGTTGCGTACGTGACGGGACAGCAGAAGTTCGTTTTCACGACGAGCGACAGCTCGTTTTTCTTCGTGAATCTTGCCGACTCGTCGTACGTCGAGTCAACGCTCCCCTTCGACTGGGACCTCTTCCGCCGGGTGCACAGGGATTTCCTCGAACTGTCGAACTACGATGAGGAGCTGATCGCGGAACTCTTGAAGATCGAAGGTTTCAGTGCGGCCACGGAGACGACGACGTACATACAGGGGTTCAGCGTCAACTCGCACGAGAGGGTCATCGGCGTCTCCGAGAAGCCCGCGCCGCCGGATCTATACGCCGCGCCGGAGGGCTTCCGAAAGAAAAGCGAGCTCACGCTCGAGGATATCAACGGCTAGAGATGAAACGCTTCGCCGGAGCAGCCGGCGCCGCACGTGTTCGGCGAAAAGAAGGAGAACATCGATGGGAAAGACGGCATCGACGGAAAGCCGGAGGGAGTTCTTCCGAAAGGGGCTCACCGGGCTCGTGGGAATGGCGGTCACGCCGGCCATCGTGCAGGCGGAAATCAGCGCGACTGAACGAACCGAGAAAAACAAAAAACGGATTGTGCGCCGAACTCTCGGCAGAACGAAGCTCGAGCTTCCTATCGTGAGCATGGGCGTCATGAACGCGGACAACCCCGATCTCGTCAGAAAGGCCCTCGACTCCGGCATCGCGTACCTCGATACGGCCCACAACTACCAGCGAGGCCGGAACGAGGAGATGGTCGGAAGCGTCATCAAGGACCGCCCTCGCGACTCCTTCGCCATCGCCACCAAGGTGCTCGGCTCGCCTGCCGACCGGAAGACCGGACTCTACTCGAGCGAGGCGACGGCGGGGCCATTCATCGAGAAGTTCGAGACGAGCCTCAAGAGGTTGGGGCTCGACCACGTGGAAATCCTCTTCCACCACAACGTCGTTCGCAGGGGCGGCGCTCTCCACGAACCGTATCTCACCGCCCTCCAGGAGATGAAAAAACAGGGGAAGACCCGGTTCGTGGGCGTTTCCACGCACATGAACGAGCCAGAGGTCATACGGGCGGCGGTCGAAAGCGGCGTGTACGATGTCGTGCTGACGGCGTACAACTTCAGGCAGCCGCACGCCGCCGAGGTGGAGAAAGCGATCGCCGAGGCGAGCAAGGCGGGGCTCGGCGTGATCGCGATGAAGACACAGGCAGGGGCGTACTGGGACAGCGAACGCCAGCATCCGATCAACATGAAGGCCGCTCTCAAATGGGCCTTGAGAAACGAAAACGTCCACACGGCGATCCCGGGCTTCACGACGTTCGAGCAGATGGAACTCGATCTCGCCGCGATGGAGGACCCCGAACTCACTCCGGCGGAGGAACTCGATCTCAAAGAGGATCAGCGTATGGGCCGCCAAGGGCTGTACTGCGATCAGTGCGCGAAATGCACCGGCCAGTGCCCGCGCGGGATCGAGATCCCGACGCTGATGCGAAGCTACATGTACGCGTACGGATACCGGAACCTCGCCGCCGCGAAGGAGACCTTCGAGCTCGCCGGCGTGACGGACCCGCCGTGCGCCGAGTGCGGCGACTGCCCGGTGAGGTGCCCCATGGGCTTCGATGTCAAGAAGAGGATCGTCGACATCGCGAGAATACGGAACGTCGCGGACGATTTCATCGCGTGACGGAAACGTGAGCCGCGGGGTTCCGCGCGGATCCCGGCGGCGCGGAAGGACGGCAGGAGCAACATGAGCATGAAGAAAAGACTGACCCCCATGGCCATTGCCGCCGCCGCTTGGATCGGAACCGCAGCGGCTCTGGCTTCGCCCCCCGACATGACGCAGTTCCTCCCCGAACTCGACGGGTGGACAAAGGAAGGCGAGCCCTCGCTCTATACTCCGGACAATCTCTTCGAGTACATCGATGGCGCGGCTGACCTCTACTTGAGCTACGCCTTCGAGGAACTCGCGATGGCGAGCTACGCGGGCGGCGGGAAACGCAGCCTGACCGTCGAGATCTACAGACACAGCGACCTCCGCGACGCCTTCGGGATCTACAGCCAGGAAAGACCGAGGGACGGCCGCTTCGTCGCGATCGGCACCGAAGGGTACTGCGACACGGGGGTTCTCAACTTCTTCCACGGACCGTACTACGTCAAGGTAACGGGGTTCTACGTCGGAGAGGACGACGAAAAGACGCTCGCGGCGGCGGCTGAAGACGTGGCGAGGCGGCTGGGAAAGGACGCGGCGTTCCCCGAGGTTCTCGCGTGCTTCCCCGCCGAAGGGAAAATCGCCCACTCGGAATCCTTCATCGCGGCGGACGTGCTCGGCTACGGTTTTCTCCACTCCGCGTACACCGCGGATTATTCCGGGATCGGCGAAAAAGCCGGCGAGCCGCCGGTGAGGGTTTTCATTTTCGAGGGGAAGGACGAGGCCGACGCCCGGAAGATGTTCGACGCCTACACCGGCACGGCCCCGAAGAGCGAACCCGCCGTTGTCGAGACCGGGATCTCCCGCTTCCAGGACATGCTGAGAAGCTCCATGGTGCCGATGAACCTCCGCACGCGGGGCCGCTTCCTGTGGGGGGTGTTCATGACCGACGCGCGCGAAGCCCGCTCGATCATCGGGGCGGTCGAGAAAAACCTCGAGGCGCGCGGTCTTGTCGAATAGGCGCGCGCGTTACGGCTTACGTTTGGGACGGAACTCCTCGAAAATCGCATCGTCGATCTTCCCGTCGACGACGATCTCATCCAGTTTCTGCTCTTCGGTGAGTGCGCCCTCCTGATACACGGTTCTCCGGAAGGGGATCTTGATCCCCTTCGTCTCCCTGTAATCCCCGAACAGGACCTGGACCGCCCCCCTGTCCTCGATCCTCCTCACCGGGAGATGTGTCTTTCTGTCGAGATCGACGAGAACCGTGTCACCGCGATCGACAATGCCCACTCGATCGATGCTGGAGGCGGTAACGAGGGAGTCGTCGGCGACATCGGCCGCAACGTAGAACGTGTCGCAATCGGCGAGGTAGTGCGCCATCCCGTCGACCGTTCTCATGTTCCTCGTCATCCGCTGCGTGTACCTCTCGTTCTGCCGCGTGCCGAGGTTCACCACCGCCCAAACCTCGCCGCCGTTGTAGTAATACGTGAAGAAGAACGGGTGGTCGTAGGCGGTGAAATCCTGATCGATCTTCATCTTGTCCGGCTTCTTGATTTCCCGCGTGTAGTTCGCATGGAGTTCCCCCCACCCCTCCCAGTGGGCGACGAGCTGCCCTTTCTCGGTCATCGTCGTCCAGCCCCTGGCCTTCTTCTCGCCGCCCATCGCTTTCACAGAGGCCGCGATGAGCTCCTTGGCCGGGTTCTTCTTTTCAGCGGCTCCGGATTGGAGGACCGCCGCCACCACACAAACTCCTGCCGCGACGGCGAGTGCCACCGTCCTCTTGCCGCGAATCGCTTGACGCTTCATCTCGTGTCCTCTCCCTTCGCGTCACGCCCTGAGTTCCGAGTGGGCTTCGATGAGCTTGTCCCGAACCGGAAGCCCGAACGGGCAGCTGCCCGCGCAAGGCCCCGGACAACTCGAACACTGCGTCGCTTTCCTGGAATCGGGGAGCGCCGCGTAGAGACCCATCGCATATTTCTCGCGCCCGTAGTTGTGGAAATAGAGCCGGTACCGGAGGATGTCGTGTATCGGCACTCTGCCGGGACACGCGGCGAGGCACGCGCCGCATCCGGGACGGCAGTAGTCTCGATCGAGGAGAAGCCCGTACTCCTTGAGCGCCTTCCCCTCGTCGGGAGTAAGGTTCGGGTTTCCCGACGCGCCGACCAGCTCGTCGATGTCCTCGACCGAGCGCATCGTGAGCGATATCGTGTCGATGTTCGGCTGCGCGAGCATCCATTTGAGGAGCGCCTGCCGAACCGTTCGGCCTTCCCTCATGTACGCCGAGTAATCGACCTTTCTCGCCGCGGAGAGGCTCTTCATCGCGACAACCGCGACGTTTTTATCCCTCGCCTTCGCGAGGACGGGTTCGAGCCCTTTCGTCATGTAGTTCATCCCCGGCTTGATCATGTCGATCGGCGTGTTCTCGATGAGCCACGTGAAATCCTCGACCATCTTGGGCCCGTGCGAGCTCGCCCCCCACGCGCGGATCTTTCCGTCCTTCTTCGCCTTCTCGAACGCTTCGTAGATATTCGGGTTCTGAATGCGTGTGATGTCGCCGAGGTTCGGATCGCCCACCGAGTGAATCAAACACGAGTCGACGTAGTCCGTGTTGAGCCGCTGGAGGCTCTCTTCGATCGCCTGCGTTACCGCAGCCGCCGTGACGTCCACGGTAAAGAGTTCCGGTATGAGTTTGGTCGTCACGAAGAGCTTGTCGCGCTTTTGCGGGAAGATCTTGCCGATCACGATCTCCATGTCGTAGTACTGACGCGCCGTGTCGACGTAGTTGATCCCCCGTTCTATCGCGTACTCGAGAAGAGCGGGCTCCGTCATGCCCCCGTTCCCGAAGGAGATGTCCGAGACTTTCCACCCCGTTCTCCCCAGCGGCCGGTACTCCTTGATTTGCGGCTTGCCCCCCGCGTCCGCGCTCTGCTCTCCCGCCGGCTTTTCCTGGGGACTACCCAGAATCTCCGTCGCCGCCGCAAGGCTCACCCCCGCTCCCACGACGGTGGCCACGCTTCGCCCAAGAAACGTTCTCCTCGAAATATCCTTGTCGTTTTCGATCATTCTGCACCTCGCTTTGAGTCTTCATCTCGCCGGGCGGCCGGCGATTCGGATGCTTCGACTTACGACACTACGAAAGAAACCCGCGCCGGTTGCGGGCCGGCCGCGATCGAATGAATCACCGCTTCCACGGATCGTGTTCCGAAGGTTCCCATTTCAGGCGCACGCGAAACGCGGGATCGTTCGCCATCAGCTTGTTTCCGAGAATCGCCCCCAGCATCGCCGCCGCTCCCGCGACGTACCACGCCGTCGGCTCGTCCCACACGCCCGCGCTCATCCCCGCAGCACCCGCCACGAGTCCGTACGTGAACCCCATGTCGGCGCCAAGAAGAACGCACTCGTACCGCGGACGCTCGACTTTCTCCCAGCCGTAGAACCGCGCGGCGCTGACTCCCAGGTACGAGGAGAGTGGCCGTGCCGTGTTCTGCTCGAAACGTTCGGTGAGTGAAATGGAGGTCGTGAACGGGGTGACGACGAGACTCGTGTCCGAGCGGACGGCGGGAATCTCCGGCACCGAGTCGGTCTGCGCTTGCGGACTCGCTCCAGCGGGGAGAAACCACGCCGCGGCCGCGGCGAGAAGAAACGCCTTCGCGATTCTTCGCATCATTTCCCCACGGCTCCCTCTGCGTCTCCCTGTCGTTTGCGTCCGCGGCAAGAAACGTCACTCCACCGACCCGCTCTCCCGCCACTCCCTCGCCATCTTCACGAGGAGCTCTCCAATGGCCCGGCTCCCCTTGAAACTGCCCTCCGGGCCGTCGATCTGCTGTGCCGCGTCGGGATGGTTCATGCGTATCCACGATTTGAGCCGGCGAATCCTCTCCCCGAACACCTGTTGCTCGTCCGTCGGCCTCCTCATCTCTCTGAGCGTCAGCTTGCCGTCCACGAAGACAAGGCGTTCGTAGTGGTGCGTCTGCGGAATCCCCAGAATCGTACCGAGATCGCTCTTCTCTACGAGGTCCACGTCCGCGGTATCCCCGCGAATCACCATCTTCGTGCATTCGTATGTCGTGCCGATGCCCGCTTGAAAATCCGCGGCCGCGAGGAGTCCCTCCGAACCTTTCGCGCCGGAGCGTCCGGAGGTGACGATTACGTCCGGCGCGATCATGCGCCTCAGCGTTTCCATGTCGTATTCTTGAAGGGCCGCGATGTATTTCTTGGCGGACTTCTCCGTGCCGGACCCGCAGCCCGCCGTCGCCAGTACGGCGGCGGCAAGCGCAGCGGCACCCAAAAAACGAACGGCGTTGGCGACCATGGCCCATTCCTCCATAACGGGGTCTTTCGACCCGCGCTGCATTCCGGCGGTCAATAGCGGCAGAGAGGGTCTTCGCCAGAATAGCCGATGGGCCGCGAGTCGTCGAGCCCCAAACGCGGCTTGTGCAGGCAATTCGTCTTGTTTATACTATTCACATGAGAACCCGCCGCATGTGGAGCCGCGCGATGGGACTCGCCTCGATCGGGGCGATCATCGTCGCGATCGTCTATGGAGGGCTCGCATCGGGAACCCCCTCGCCGGAGCCGAAGGAACGCTCTCTCATTCTCATCGAGACAGCCGGCCCGAAGACGGTTGACGGACTCCTCGCCGCGGGGATCGTCGCCGTCCGCGAATTCCACGGCCGTCTGCTCGCCGTCTCGACGAGCGGCGATCTCGCGATAATCGAGAAGATGGGGCTTGCGTGGACTGTGCTCGACGCGGACATCGCGGGGAACACGTACTACACCGCGTGGCTCCGGGACGAGGACAGCGCAGGGTCCGCCATGACGCTCGCGACCGTTCTCGTGCGCGACGGGCTCCACGCCGTCCTTCGCGCGTCACCGAAAGAGGCCGACGCGCTTGCCGCCTCCGGCGTCGATCTCGCCCAGGTGTTCCTCACGCCGATGCGCGCCAATCCGGCGACCGCGCCCATACTGCCCCCGGTTCCCCTCCTGCCGGACCCTCTCGTAGAGGAGATGGTCGATTCGGTATCGGTGACACGCATCAACACACGTGTCCAGCGTCTCCAGGATTTTGTCACGCGGTACGCGGATCACGATAGCTGCCTCGCGGCAGCCAACTGGATCAAATTGCAGTTCGAGTCGTTCGGCATAGACAGCGTGTATTTCCACGAGTGGAGCACGCAGTACTACCCCAACGTCGTGGCGGTTCTCCCAGGGGCCGAGCATCCGGATTCGATCGTGATCATCGGCGGGCACTACGATTCTGTTGCGGCCGACCACAACAATTGTCCCGGCGCCGACGACAACGCCTCGGGGACGGCCGGCGTTCTCGAATGCGCGCAGATCCTCAGCCAGCACGAGTACGGCTACACGATCGTGTTCATCGCTTTTTGCGGCGAGGAGCTTGGACTTCTGGGAAGCGAGTACTACGCGATGGAGGCCGAGGCCAGGGGAGACAAGATACTCGGGATGGTGGCGGTGGACATGATCGGCTACGTCGCGGCAAGCGATCAACTCGATCTCGATATCATCGACAACGACGATTCCTCGTGGATGCGCGACCGGGTGATGGCTGTGGGCACGCTCTATGTGCCCGAACTCATCGTCGTCCACGGATATCTCTCCGGCGCGTCGAGCGACCACGCCTCCTTCTGGAGGCACGGCTACGACGCGATCATGTTCTTCGAGGATAGCTACCAGTACAGTCGGTATATCCACACCGCTGATGACGTCGTGGGCAAGAGCTACATCAATCCCACGCTCGCCGAGAGATCGATCAAGGCCGCGGTGGCCTTCGTCGCGGACCTCGCCGGAGTTCTCCCTTCGGCTACGGGCATCGCCGGAGGCGGACCCGCTGCACCGTCGCTCGTCCTCGAACAGAACTATCCAAACCCGTTCAACCCCGGGACGACGATTCGATTCGCGGCCTCTCCGTCGGCGGCGCCCGTCACGCTCGCGATTTACGACGCCGCGGGCCGGCTCGTTGTTTCTCTCGTCGACGGGGAGAACACCGCGGGACCGCGTTCTGTGCAATGGGATGGAAAAGACGGTGACGGGAGAGAGACGCCCACAGGCGTGTACTTCTGCCGGCTCTCATCCGGCGGGAGAACGCTCTCGCGGAAGCTCGTGCTTCTGCGCTAGTACTGTCCTCGGAACACGCTCACAGGAAGATGTTGAAGAGCATCGCGATTCCCGCGAGCGCCACAAGAACGCCCCCCACGGCACGAATGCTCACCTTCTCGCCCTGCCATACCACGATGGGCAGTATGAAAAGAGGGCTCGTCGACAGAAGCGTTTGCGTCACTCCCGCGCTCGCGTTCTTGAACGCGAACTGCTGGAGCGAAATACCCACGTAGGTGCCGATGACGGTGGCGGCGAGCACGAGTCCCCACACGCCGGCGGAATGGTGAATCGTCCAGTTGCCCTTCGAGCGGACGAGCGGGATCCACACGAGGAGCGTCACAACCGCCGCCGACATTCTCACGAGGGCGCTGAAAAGCCATCCCACGTTCGTTTGCGTGAACGCGGCGCGAGAGAGCACGGCGCCGACGACCTGGGCGCACGCGGCGGCGGCTCCCATCATGACACCTCGGAGCACGCGGGGTGGACCTCCGCTTGTCCCGTGAAACCTCTCCGTGATGACCCACACCACTCCGAGGATCGTGAGCGCCATGCCCGACCATGCGGCGGGTCTCAGCTTCTCTCCGAGAAAAATCCACGCCACGACGCCCGCCAAGGGCGGCGCGAGCATGGTCACGAGGAGCGCGCGCCGCGGCCCGAGACAGTTGATCGCCTCGAAATACGCCGTGTCCCCGATGGCGATGCCCACCGCTCCGCTCACGGCGAGGAGAACGACGGCGCGGGGATCGACCGCGACGAACAGTTCCCGCATGAACGCGAGCGTGCCCGCGAGAAGGACGCACCCGATAACGCCTTTGACGAGGTTCAGCTCGAGCGGGGGAATCCGGCGTCCGGCGCGGCTCCAGATAACCGACGAGATCGCCCACGCCAACGCCGCAACAATGGCGGCCGCCTCTCCTCTTACGCCGGAAATCCACGAAAGGACGATGTCCATGGGCCTCTATCGAAACCAACCGGAATCGTGTCGAGTTCTCCGACGCATCGCCGCGGCGCGCCGCGTCAGAACGATCCGTACTGCCGGTCGCATTTCGGGTTGATCTGCCGGGCCCTCCCGGCGCACGACACGTGTTTCTCCTCGTCGCCGTTCGCCTTGGCGATGAGAGCGGCGTGGTAAAGGATCCGCGGATCCCGCGTCCCGCTTCTTAAGGCCAACGAGATCGACGACCATGCGAGATCGTAGGTGCGCTTCTTGTAATACGCACGGGCCAGAAGGTCATAGCTCTCCACGCCCCGGCGGCGCCTCGATTCTTCGTACGCAAGCGCGAGGGCCTGATCGGTGTCGAGGTTCCAATCGAGAAGGAATGCCGCGTATTCGCTCCGCGTTGCCTTCGGAAACTCCGCGAGACGCCTCTTGTAATTCCGTTTCGCGTCCGCCACGAGCCTGGCCGTTCGAGGGCTTCGCGACTTCTCGGCGTGCACACCCGCCAGGGCCGATTCGAAGGCGGGGTCCAACGAGGCCGCGACGAGCCTCTCGTAGATCCGGATCGACTCGCCGTACCGGCCCTCGAGTCTGAGAAGATCGGCCTCGAGCGCGAGCGCCGGCACGAAACCCGGAACGGCCGCGAGCGACTTCCCGACAGACCCGTGCGCCTCCTCGTACCTTCCGCGCGCGAGAAGCATCGTCCCCTGACGAACGTACGCCTCGGCGAGGTCGCGTCGCGCATCCCCGGGCGACTCGCCCACGGGCTCCGTGCCTTCCCCACCTCCTCGCCGGGAAGCATCCATGGCGCCTTCCCCGATCTCGATCGCCTCGCTCATGTGTGCGAGAGCGGAGTCGGGGTCACCCAGTTCGAATGCCCATCGCGCCATCCTCATACGCGAACGAAGATCCCCGCCGACGTGGGCCATTCGCGTGTAGCACGAGTCGGCGTCACGGTACTTCCCCAAGTCCATGAACGCGTCACCGAGAATCCCCCACGATTCCGGGTTTCTGAGTTCGCACACGATGGCCCAGTTCTGGACGTAGAGGACATCCTCGAAGCGGCCCTCCGCGGAAAGGGCGCGCGACATGAGGTTCAACGCGGGAACATACGCCGAGTCGATTTCGAGCGCATGGTACGCGCACGACTCCGCGAGCACCACGCGGTGAAGATCTCCCCACTGGAGCGCGTGCCAGAGGATGTCTTTACCGGCACGCGTGAGCGAATCGGCGGCGGCAGCCTCGACCGCTTTTTCGCCGGCAGGCGGGGGTTCCGCAAAGGGTGGCGCGGCGTTCTCCATCCGCCCCGCCGCGGGCATCGCCATCGAGAGCCCGATCGCCATCAAGAGACATGTGACCGGTCGATGCATCATCACTAACTCGAAGGAAAGGGGGGCCGCCGCCGCCGCGCGAGATGCGGGACGGGTGAACGATCACTCCTGCAACGCGGCGTAGCGAACGAGCACATAACGGTACTTCTCGGCGGCCTTGATCGCCTTCGCAAGACGCGCGTGCGGTTCTTGCTGCCACACCGAGTACTTCGATATGAAAGCGTCTGCCGCCGCCTTGTCTCCGGCGAGCTGGAGCGAGAGCACCTCGCGGAGCATCGTTTCCACCGTCTCGTCGTACCGTTCGTAATGGATGGCGAGCTTATTCCCCCGGCCTTTGCAGTCGAGAAGGCCTTTTTCGAGGAAGTAGTTCATCTGCATCAGTTCCATCGTCTGGTAGGCTTGGCTTTTCTTGGGTTCGTTCACCAGCAGGATGCGGTGGATGCCTGCCGCGCGAACGGAGCGCTGCCGGGCCTCGTCGTAGTATCCCTTTTCACGCAGACGCGTCGACACGTGGAGCGCGACGAGGTCCGCCTTGAGCTCCTCGAGGATGGACGCGTCCTCCTCGAGAGCGGCGTCGAGAATCGCTCCGTCCTGGGTGGCGTCCGGTCCGAGGTAGTGTCCGATCTCGTGCCACAGCGTCCGGTGGAAATCCCCCTGGCCGTCGTAATCCCGGTGAAAGTCCTCGCCGACGGCCGCCCGGAACGTCGACGTGCGCATCTCGGCGATCTCCGGACTCGTGATGATATTGTTCCTGAGCAGAATCGTCCTTCCGTACCTGCGCGTGAGGTAGCTCTCGTTGGGGAGGATCGTCGCCGTGTTCGTCCCGCGGGCTTGGCCGAAGTCCGCGATGACGTTGTACGCCCCGATCGGGATATCCGTCCTCACCCTCTTGTGCGGTCCGTACGGGAGCAGGTCCTCCATCTCCTGGAGCCAGGCCTTGACCGTATCGGTCTGTGCGGTCATCGCCGCATCCCTGACCATCACGCTCATACCGAAGAAGGACTTCACGCCGAAGAGCGCGTCATCGTAGGTCTCGTACGATCCGATCTGCGCATCGAGGTTGTGGAACCGCCCCGTCACCCATGAGGCGTCTCCCCCCTCGTAGTCGTCGCGCAAGAGATCGATGGCGCGGTTTCTCAGGAATCGCGCGAATTCCTCGTCATCCTTCTCGACGGCGCTCGACGCTCTCCACAGGAGATCGTAGACGCGCATCAGATACGGGGCGTATTCGACGGAATATGGAACCGCGTAGAAGCTCTGCTGCGACGGGTCCACGGCGAGCGATCCGAGATATTCCCGGAGACCCGGATGGAGAACGCCGAGAACGGGGTACGTGGAGAGTGTCGTGATATCGGCACTGATCTGTATCGGCACGGTCCGGCGCACCACGGTTCTCGTGTGGAGGATCTGGGATTCCGCTTCGGGATGCTCGCGCAGAAACTCCTCGATCTCTTTTTTCTCCACGCCCCACGGATAGACGGCCTTTCCCGGGGGCGTGGGCTCCACGGGAAGGAATGTGACCGCTTTGTTCGTAAGATCCCGGATCTGCGGCCCCTTCGCCAGACGGTAGAGATCGATGAGATTGCGCGTCGCCTGAGGATGGCCGAGATCCTTGTCGAGTAGGGCAAGCTGCTCGTACGCGGCCCTCGCCTGGCGGTGGCGGGAGTCTTCGTAGAGCTGCCCCATGATCTCTCCCGCCTGGAGTAGACAACCCACCGCGCCGCGTTCGCCCTGCGAAAGCTGCGAGAGATCGGGATCGAGACGAACCGTTACCGTTTTTTCGAGGATCGCTCCCGACGCCTTCTCGTCGAGGTATCCCTTGGGCAGAGTGCCGGAGAGCGCGACCGCCGCGCCGATCGAGACGGCCGCCGCGAGCGCTGCGGATATCCACGCGTTTCTCATTCGTTGTGCCACACCTTCCCTATCTCGGGGTACTTGTCCATGTACTTGCGGAACAGGTTCTTGATCTCGTCGAGACGCTTCTGTGTTTTCGCCTCGAAACGGATCACGAGAATCGGGAGATTCGACGACGCCCTCACGAGGCCCCAACCGTCTTCGAACGTCACCCGCGCCCCGTTGATGTCGATGACCCTCTCGAAATCCCGTTTGAATTCCGCCGTGAGTTTCTCCACGACCTGGTATTTCTTGTCGTCCGGGCAGTCCACGTCGATCGTCGGCGTCGATATGTAGTACGGCGTGCCCGCGATGATCTCGGACACCGGTTTGCCCGCCTGCGAGATGTACTCGGCCAGACGGAGCCCCGCGTAGACACCGTCGTCGAAGCCGTAGTAGTTCTCGACGAAGAAGATGTGGCCGCTCATCTCGCCGGCGAGCGCCGCTTTCTCCTCGTGGAGCTTCGCCTTGATGTGCGAGTGCCCCGTCTTCCACATGATCGGCGTGCCCCCGTGGGCGGCGATATCCTCTTCGAGCGCCTGGGACACCTTCACGTCGAAGACGATCTTGGCCCCGGGCTGCTTCTCGATGACCTGACGCGCGAGAAGAATCATGTACCTGTCGGGCCAGATGACGCTGCCCTTCTCGTCGACGACGCCGAGACGATCCCCGTCGCCGTCGAATGCGAATC
Organism: uncultured bacterium; assembly: GCA_964645735.1. Classification (GTDB taxonomy): domain Bacteria; phylum Krumholzibacteriota; class Krumholzibacteriia; order WVZY01; family WVZY01; genus CAZYCB01. Next base: position 16,635 of record CAZYCB010000397.1, read on the forward strand.
CGAGGTCGGCCTGCTCCTGCCGGACGCGCGTCCCCAGCGCCTCGACCGTTTTCTTCAGAGCCGGGTCGGGTTCGTGGTTCGGAAAGTCGGGATCGAGATCCGTGAACTGCTCGATCACGACGAGTCCCGCTCTCCTGAGAATCCCCGGGGCAAAGGCGCCGGCTGTGCCGTTACCCGTATCGACGACGACGCGAAGCGGCTTCCGTATGCGGACGCGCTTCGCGAGATCCTTGGCGTACTCGTCGGCGATCGATGCGCTCCGGAGCGTTCCCTTGCCCTCGAAGAACTTCTCGTTCTCGATCGTCGAGAGGATCTCGCGAATCTCGTCGCCGATGAGCGTGTACGACAGTCCGCACGCGAGCTTGAATCCGCTCCAATCCTTCGGGTTGTGGCTCCCCGTGATCATCGCCCCGCCCTTGCAATCGAAGTGGTACTGCGACCAGTACATCATCGGCGTGAGGCACATCCCGATGTCGATCACGTCTCGCCCCGTCGAGACGATCCCCGCAATGAGCGAGTCGTTGACCGCGATGGATCCGTGCCGCGAGTCGTGACCGACGACCACGGTCTTTATTCCGCGCTTCTCGAGAAAC
>CAZYCB010000398.1:0-2471 GCA_964645735.1 uncultured bacterium
TCCCGGTAGTTGTCTCCTTTTGCGGCGGGGCTCGCGGGATCCGACGGATCGAGCACCCACGGCTCGTTGAGCGTTCCGTCCTTGTCCACGCGGAGGTCGAGATCGTTCACGAGCATGAGGTCGCTCGGGTCGAGAACCCACGGAGGCGGCGTGCCGGCCGGATCGGTCCAGCAGACGGTCACCCTGAGCTCGCTCGCCGTCCCGTCGCTCCGGTAGCAGAGCTCGACCGGAACGCCGTCGTTGATCGTGTACTCCTCGATGAGCCCTTTCCTGTCGTCGAGATCGAGCTCGATGTGCCGGTACGCCGCGTAGGCGTCGAGAAGGCCCCATCCGAAGCTGTAATCGGGACCGGGCGCGCCGCCCGCCTCCCTCGCGGTATGGAGCGCGAGCGCCTTGAGCGTCGCCGCCTTCATCGGGACCCCGTTATGATGATCCTTGTAGTAGTCCTGAAGCAGCGCGAGCGATCCGCAGACGTTCGGTGAAGCCATCGACGTCCCGTAATACGCTTCGTAGGAAGTGTCCGACGTCGCGACGCTCGAATAGACCGCCCAGCCGTCTCCGCAGATGTCGGGTTTGATGCGTCCGTCGTCCGTCGGCCCCCAGCTGCTGAAGGGAGTCATCACGACCGATTCGGGACCGGCATAATCGGACACGGGCTCGACAGCTCCGATGGTGAGGGCGTTCTTCGCAACGCCCGGCCCGTTCGGAATGCAATCGTACCCCAGGGTGCCGCCGTCGTTGTCGCGCACCTTCGTGCTCTTCCTCCAGGCCTGGGCTCTCGCGTCCCAGAAATTGTGGAGGGTGCCCGGCGGGACCGCGTCGTTGCGGTCGTTGCCCGCCGAGAGCACGGGCAGATAATTGGGCGCGGCGTAAAGAACCTCGTCGATGGCGCGAGCCGTCCCGGAGTAGAAACCGAAGAGGTAATCCTCGGTCTCGCTGATGGCGGTGTCGCCGAACCAGTACCACTCGCCGAGATCGACCCATCCGCGGATATACCCGTACGAATGGTTCGAAACGAGGAGCCCCCGCGAGGCCTCGTCGGCCATTTCGCCTAGGTCGTCGTCCCACTGGTAGGCGCTAATCTTCGCCTCGGGCGCCATGCCTTTCGCCTGCGGCCTGACCCCCGAAGCGATCATCGTCCCCGAGACGTGCGTCGCGTGATCGTCGGGGATCAGGGTCTTCGCATCCTTCCAGAAAACTCTCGACGCGAGCTCCTGGTGCGTCGTGCGCGGGGCGTCGCCGTCCCAGAGACCGATCGTGAAACCGCCGCCTCCCCCGATATAGTGCTGAACGCTGTCGGTTCGCGTCGTTATCGCCGCGGCGAGATTGAACGTCGTGTAGTAGAACGGGATTCCGTATTCGATTCCTTGAAGCGCGAAGACCTTCCCGCCCGGGAGAACGCCGGCGGTCGGCCAGCCAAGAGAGTCCGCGAGCCCCTGCGCCCGTTCGCGATTCTCAGAGCTCGCCCGAAGAAGGCTCCCCGAAATCTTCCCGAGGTCGGCCTGTCTTTTCGCCGGCACCTGGCTCGCCGCGCCGAAGGCCAGCATGGCAAGAACTGCGATCGAAATAAGTATCGTGATCAGCTTTTTCAAGTTCGACCTCCGGCGGGAAAGCGCCACGCGGCATTCATTCGCGGTCCTGACCGACTGTATTGTAACCATATCTCATAAAACGGGCCGTTTCCACAGAAAACGCCCCCGCGCGGACGCGGGTCCTGTCGCTGGTTGCACCCCGCGAGTGCTCGTTCGCTTCGCTCACTGCGCCCCTCGCGGGGACCCCACCAGCGCCACCCGCTCGTCGGGGTACTATTCGCGCGAGAATGGCGTTGATTCGCCCCGCGTCTCCCGTTACTATCCTCCTCCGCCACGAATCTGGGAGGCACCGTGAAAGGTTTCGGCGGTACGAGCTATCAATATCCACCCGCCCGAACGGAGGCGATCGTCGACACGCTTCACGGGAGAGCGATCGCCGACCCGTACCGCTGGATGGAGAACATCGAGGACGCCGGCGTGCGGTCGTGGATCGACGCCGAGAACGCGCTCACGCGGCTGATGCTCGATTCTCTCCCCGGTCGGAGCGCCTTCGAGAAAAGGCTCGCCGAGCTCCTCTCGATAGGAACGGTCGGCGTGCCGGAGGTCGCGGGAAAGCGGTATTTCTACGAGAAGCGGCAGGGGAACGAGAACCAGCCCGTTCTCTACTGGCGCGAAGGAGCGTTCAGCGAGGCGAAGGTCCTCCTCGATCCGAACGCCCTGAGCGCGGAGGGAATCGTCGCCGTCGACTGGTGGTATCCGTCGAGGGATGGACATCTCCTCGCGTACGGGCTGTCCGAAGGGGGAAGCGAGCAAAGCACCCTCTACGTGCTCGACGTCGATACGGGCACAAAGCTCCAGGACAGAATCGCGCGCACGCGGGGGAGCAGCGTCGCGTGGCTTCCCGACGGAAGCGGATTCTACTACATGCGCTTTCCGAAT
>CAZYCB010000399.1:0-1500 GCA_964645735.1 uncultured bacterium
ATCCCACCGCGGCCGATCTCACGGAGAATGCGGAAGTCGCCCAAGACGCCTATCTTGGAGATGGCATGACCTGCTATCTCGGTAGCAGCACTGTCGCCGCCGGAGACCGACACGGCAAGGTCGGCAAGCACGCGCACGGCGGGAAAAAGCTCGCGAAGCCGCTCGCCGTATTCAGGGTACTTACGGACGTAGGAGTCCACGTTCACCCGCTGGTCTGTTTGGACCTTCTGCGTGATCTCCTCGACGAGATCGGCAAAGCCTTGCTCGTCTTGCTCTTTCTCGTGCAGATCAGATGGAGAATTGGACATGTCAGACGTCTCCAAGGGCTTCGCCCAACAACCCACGCAGTCGTTTCAGCGCCCGCAAGTGACGCATGTTGACCGCGTCCTTGCTGATTCCCACGATTGCAGCAATCTCGCTTGCATCCAGTTGCTCTAGGTAACGCAGAACCAGCACCTCCCGGTCCTTAGCCTTCATTTGCGCCAATGCATCACGAACGCGGCGGCGCAACTCCTTGCGAAACAGATTCACACTCGGACTGGTACCAGTCGCCACGACCCGCTCGGCCAGTTGCATGATCGATGCGTCGGACAGCATCATGGCGTGACCGCCTTCCCGGGCCACGCTCCGCTTCTTTGCCTCGACATGCTGCACGTGAAGATCGTAGAGCCGTTGCCATGCGACTTGTCTGAGCCAAGCGTAGTACGGCAGCGGCCGATTGCGAAGGTACTCGGGAAGCATTCGGGAGGCGTCCATAAGCGCTTCCTGCACGACATCCGATGGATCGATTCGGGATTTCAGTTGGGGGTCCATGCGTACGGTAACCATTCGCCGCAGGCGCGGACGGTATCGCGTGAGGAGTTGCTCAGCGGCCCGTTGGTCCCCTCGGGTGACCCGATTCAGCAGTTCTTCCGTTTCCGTCACTTGCGAAGCGGCCATGGCGCTGCTCCTCTAATAACTAACTGCCCGAAACGGACGAAGAACTAACAGGTTCAGGAGCAAGAATCTGCAAAGATGCTGCGTAAGCATTTGAACGGAAAGGGGTTACAGAAACAAGAAAGTATTGTGAATTTCGGCCATCTCGCTCACACGGGGGGCTGGGATAAATGAGCCCGGTTCCTGAGCCACGTTCATGCTGCTTCGGCCGGACAGCAAATGCGAAACACGCACCTGACGCCAGTGGATCCCGAGGCCGCCCTCACCCATCGGCTCGACAAACCGAGTCGTGCGCCGAGCTTGTCTGCGATCACGCGCGCGCTGTTGTCGGCCACGCCCCCGGGCGAGAAGGGGACGACGATGCGGATCGGCCTGGCCGGCCAGTCCTGCGCGACGGCGGGAAGCGTCGCGCAGAGCGCGAGAACGGCGGCGAGAGCGGCGCGGATCATCGTTTCCCCTCGATCGTCGGTGAGGTACCGGCGCGTCGGATTGTAGCCGCGCTGCGTCTGGTAGTCTGCGCCTCATGTCCCCGCGAGCCGGCAGTGCCGGGAAGGGCGTGCTGCT
>CAZYCB010000400.1:0-3159 GCA_964645735.1 uncultured bacterium
CATGACGAGCATGTGAGGGTTTCCGTTTCTGCCGAGGAGAGACGCACGCTGACGCACGCCGAAGCGGTGCTGCTCGTCGATGACGACGAGACCGAGGTTTTTGAACTCCACGGCCTCCTGTATGAGCGCGTGGGTGCCGACGATCACAGGCACCGAACCGCTGGCGACCGCTTCGTGGATCCGGCGTTTCTCGGCGCTCTTCATCGAGCCGATGAGGAGCGTCACCGAGACTCCGAGGGGATCGAGGTACTCCGAGAGCGTCTTCGCGTGCTGGCTCGCTAGAATCTCCGTCGGCACCATCATCGCCGCCTGCATTCCCGCCTCCACCGCCGCGAGCATCGACGCCCCCGCGACGATCGTCTTACCGCACCCCACGTCGCCCTGGAGGAGGCGGTGCATTCCTTCGTCGCTCGTGAGATCTTTGTGTATGTCGTTCAGGACTTTCTTCTGCGCCGCGGTAAGCTCGAACGGAAGAGAGTCGAGAAAACGCTTCTCGAGCGAGAAGTCGACGCTGAGGCGATTCCTTGTCCTGCGTTCGGACCTTCCGAGCCTTTGGAGCGAGAAGATCAGCTGGAGATAGAAAAGCTCCTCGAGTTTCAGGCGGTACACCGCCCGATCGTAATCCGACCTGTCCTCGGGGAAATGGATCGCGCGAAGCGCCACGGCCCGCGACGGGACCCCCTCGTCTTCGACCAGAGGCGCGGGAAGGTTCTCGTACACCGCGTCCTGGAAATTCTCCACCACTCGCGCGATGAGCTCGCGCAGAAACCGCTGCGAGATCCCGCGCGTGAGTCCGTACACCGGAACGATGCGCCCCGCGTTCAGTACTTCACGGTCGAGCGCGTCGCTGAAAAGTTCGAACTCCGGGTTGACGAGCTGCCGCGCCCCGCGAAAGTACGACAAGTCGCCGGTCACGATCATCTCGCCCCCGGGCTTGAGATGTTTCCCGAGATACGGCTGGTTGAACCACACGATCTGCACGATCCCCGTGTCGTCGCCCACCGCCGCGGTCACGATCGGCCGACGGCGACGCCCCGAACGCGACGCCACAGAGAGTATCCTCGCCACGAAGCTCGAGCTCTCCCCTACCTTGAGGTCCGCTATCCTCGAGAGATTTCTCCTGTCGTAGTAGGTTCTCGGAAAATAGGTCAGCAGATCGTCGAGAGTCTCTATCCCGAGGTGCTTCAAGCGCAAGGCACGGACCGGTCCGACTCCCTTGAGATAGCGGCAGTCCTGCGAGAGTGATTTCTGTGCGCTGGTCGCTTTCTGTTCCACGTTCCGCTCCGAACTCTTCTGTGCGCTGTGATCGATGCTCGAGGAGCTCGCGCTCACACAATTCTATTCTTCGCACAAGCGGGCGCAATCGTTCAAGAGAAGACTGAGGCATCGCTTCTATTGCTCTGCTGCGTCGTCACATACGACTGAGATCGACACCTGACAACGACGCACGGCCAGTGAAGCGGCGGTAAAAATACTTGAGGGGGCGTGCGTTGACAGTCTCCGGTTTCGTCACTACACTAAATATGAAAGGACTCTCGAGAAGCTGTGGCTCCGTGATATCTGGGACGAAAACTGGTTTCCTCTTCCTGTGTTCTCCGTCCAAGTGATTTCGGAAACGCTTCTTGGGGAGTCCTTTCTTACTGTATACCGGACAGTAATCACAACGCGGCGCCCGCGCCTCGCTTCCGAAGAACGTATCCCCGAACCCGTTAGGAGTTAAGAAGTTCCATTCGCTTCTCCGTGAGAAGCGACCGTGAGGCCATGTCGGCAGGATGTTTCGCGAGATGCGCCTCGAGCAGGCGATCCGCTTCCGGCCCCTCTCCGTCGCGCCGCAACGCAATGACCGCGCCGAGCAGGGCGTCGGAGAAATCGGGGTTCTGCGCCAGAGCGTCCCGATACGCCCCCTTGGCCGCCCGAAAGTCGCCCCGCGCAAGGCAGACGTCGCCGAGCATCTTGTGGAGATCCGCGTAGTCGTCGTGGGTCCGTATCGCCCCTCTCAGGAGCCCTTCGGCTTTCTCGAACTCGCCGTTCCTGAAGTCCACGAGCGCGAGTTGTTTCTTGGCCTCGACGTAGTCCGGATTTATTTCGAGGGCTCTGACGAGGTGTGTTTTCGCTTCTTCGACGTTTCCGTCATTCTTTAGCGCGATCCCGAGGAAACAGTGGGCGTCCGCGTGCTCGGAGTTGGCTTCGATGAACTTTCTGAAGCAATCGGCCGCCGCCTTCCAGTCCGACGCGCCGAGCCGCGTCACTCCCGCGTCGAGAGCCGCCGGGAAGAGATCCGGCTGCAAGCCGAGGGACTGGGTGATCTCGTCGTTCGCCCTCTCGCACTGCCCCAGCACGTGCAGGCAAAGCCCGAGCATGTAGCGAGCCCTTGCGTATTTCGGCGAGATCTCGACAGCCTTCGCGAGTTCCCCTCTCGCTTTCTCGAACTCCCCGAGACCGATGAGCGCGATCCCGAGCTGGCAGTGAATGTCCGCGTAACCCGGCCTGAGGGACACCGCCTTTTGCAGGTGCTCGTGGCTCCCGAGGTAGTCCTTCAGGCGGTAGAGGGCGGCTCCGAGACAGTAGTGGGCTTCCACGTAGTTGGGGTTTTTCTCGAGGGCGCGCTCGAAACACGTCGCCGCCTTCGAGTCATCCCCCATTTCCAGGAGCGCGAGCCCCAGCTTGCAGTGGAGATCCGCGTAGGCCGGCTTGAGAGCCGCCGCTTCGGCGAAACGCTCTGCCGCCCGCCGGAAATCGCCTCTGTTGAACGCGAGGTTTCCTTCCCTCACGAAGCTGCCGTACGCGGTGTTGTCGAGCGTCGCTTTCTTGAGCTCTTGAACGATCGGGTGGTCGAACGCCTTCGAATCGAGCTTATCGACGAGGACGCGGCCGAGCGGATTGGGCGCGGAGCGGGTGAGCTCGAGGGCCCTCGTCAGGCATCGGTTGGCTTCGTCGAGGTAGCCCCCCTCGTGGAACGCGATCCCGAGGTAACAGTGCGCCTCCGCGTATTCGGGGTTGAGCTCGACCGATTTCCTCAGGTAGCGGATTGCCGTGTCGAGATCGCCCTTCTTGTGATGGACGACACCGACGTAGTAGTACAGATCCGGATAATGGGGATTGACCTTGAGCGCGGATGAGAAATGGACCAGGGCCTGGTCGTAGCGCTTCCGGTGGAAT
>CAZYCB010000401.1:0-12241 GCA_964645735.1 uncultured bacterium
AAATGACGTCACAGGAGCTTCTATGAAGAAAAAGATGGGCACCCCGCAAATACTGAGGTGTTCGTTCTGCGGCAGGGGTCAGGACGAGGTGACCAAGCTGATCTCCGGGCCGTCCGTCTACATTTGCAACGAGTGCATCAAGCTGTGCAAAGACATCCTCGACGACGAGATCTCCGGGCAGGTGCTCTTCGACTCGGAGGATTTTCCGAAGCCGAAGGAGATCAAGGAATTTCTCGATCTGTACGTGGTCGCACAGGACGATGCGAAGGTGCTCTTGTCCGTGGCCGTCTATAACCACTACAAGAGAATCGTCCACGAGAAGACGACGGACGACGTCGAAATCGACAAGAGCAACATCCTGATCCTCGGCCCCACGGGCACCGGAAAGACGCTTCTCGCTCAAACGCTGGCGAGATTCCTCCGCGTGCCTTTCGCCATAGTGGACGCGACGGCGTTCACCGAGGCGGGCTACGTGGGGGAGGACGTGGAGAACATCCTTCTCAGGCTCTACCAGAACGCGGGATCCTCCGTGTCGGCGACCGAGAAGGGGATCGTCTATATCGACGAGCTCGACAAGATCGCGCGTAAGGGCGACAGCCCTTCGATCACGCGGGATGTTTCGGGAGAAGGCGTGCAGCAGGCGCTCCTCAAGATGCTCGAGGGCGCCGTGTGCAACGTACCTCCGCAGGGCGGGCGGAAGATCCCTCAGCAGAGTTACATAGAGATCAACACGAAGCACGTCCTCTTCATCTGCGGGGGCTCGTTCGACGGGCTGGAACGGGTCATCGAGCAGCGCATCGGAAAGAAAGTTCTGGGGTTCGGCTCGGAGGAATCCCGGCGGAAGGCAAAGGACAGGACGGAGATTCTCAAACAGGTCGCGCCGGACGATCTGGTGAAATACGGCCTCATCCCCGAGATCGTCGGGCGTCTGCCCGTGGTCGGGGTCCTGTCCGATCTGGACGAGGACGCGCTCGTCGAGATCCTCACGAAACCGAAGAACGCGCTGGTGAAGCAGTATCAGAAACTCTTCCACATGGAAGACGTCGAACTCGTGTTCTCCGATGACGCGCTGCGCGCCATCGCTTCCATCGCGAAGAAGAGGGAGACAGGTGCGCGCGGTTTGCGGTCGGTCATCGAGGAAACGATGCTCCACCTGATGTACGAGATTCCGTCGAATCCCAACATTCGCAAGGTAACTGTCACGGCGGACACGATACTCAAGCACGTCGAACCCGAAATCGTCGTGCAGCGCGATCGCCGGGCCCGCGAGGCGTCCTAGCGGTTCGATCCGCGTTCATCGCCTCATACTCGATACTTCTGACAGGCGGTTCCGGCGCTTCGACGCGCCGCGGGGGCTTGGTTAGACCAGGTGAAAAAATGGCTATACTCGAAAAAGACGAAGAGATCATAGAAATTCCGGAAACGCTCCCCGTTCTGCCGCTTCGCGACGTGGTGATCTTTCCCGGGATGATCACGCCGCTTCTCGTCGGGAGGGCGAAGTCCCTTGCCTCTCTGGACGAGGCGATGAAGAACGACCGGTTGCTTCTGGTCATCACCCAGCGCGAGATGAACGTGGACGATCCGGCGACCGAGGATCTCTACAGGGTGGGAACGGTCGTCAAAATACTTCAGATTATGCGCCTCGTCGAGGGTACGATGAGGATACTCGTGGAAGGACTCGCGCGGGGGGCGGTGGAGAAATGGACAGGGTCGAAGAGGTGTTTCCGCGCCAGAGTCACCGTTCATTCTCCCAAATCGCCGAGCGGCCGCGAAATGCGGGCTCTGGTCCGGAGCGTGACCAATCAGTTCACCGAGTACGTTCAGCTGAACAAGCGGATCCCGGACGAGGTGCTCCGGACGGTGGTTCCCATCGAGGACTTCGACAGGCTCGCCGATTCTATCGCCGCGCACCTCGTGACCAAGATCGAGGTGAAGCAGCCGATTCTCGAAGCGGTGGACGTCGAGAAGCGCTTCAAGACGATCGGAAAGCTCCTCGCAGAAGAGCTGGAGATCCTGAAACTCGAGAAGAAGATCGAGAGCGACGTCAAGAATCAAGTGCAGAAGAACCAGAAGGAGTTCTACCTCCACGAACAGCTCAAGGCGATACGCAAAGAGCTCGGCGACACGGCTGACGAGACGTCGGAGATCGAGGAACTCCGCGAGAAGATCGAGAAAGCGGGGATGACCGCCGAAGCGCACGAGGTGGCCTTGAAGGAACTCGGGCGCCTGTCGAGGATGCCCAGCCTGTCTCCGGAAGGAACGGTCGTCCGCAATTACCTCGACACGATGCTCTCGCTTCCGTGGCAGGTGCGCACGAACGACCGTCTCGATATCAAGCTCGTCAGACGGCGCCTGGACGCCGACCACTACGGCTTGAAGAAGGTAAAGGAACGGATCCTCGAGTTCCTCGCCGTGCTGAAGCTCTCCAAGTCGATGAAGGGACCGATCCTCTGCTTCGTGGGCCCTCCGGGCGTGGGAAAGACGTCGCTGGGGCGTTCGATCGCCGAGGCGCTGGGAAGGCGCTTCGTGCACTTCTCGCTCGGTGGCGTGCGGGACGAGGCGGAAATCCGCGGCCACCGGCGAACGTACATCGGCTCCATGCCTGGCCGCATCATCCAGTCGCTCGTGAAAGCGCAGAGCAAAAACCCGGTGCTGCTCCTCGACGAGGTCGACAAGATGTCGAGCGATTTCAGAGGCGACCCTGCCGCGGCGCTTCTCGAGGTGCTGGATCCGGAACAGAACTATACCTACAGCGATCACTATCTCGAGGTGGAATTCGATTTGAGCGAGGTGATGTTCATCACCACGGCGAACGTCACGCACACGATTCCTCCGGCCCTGCAGGACCGTATGGAAGTCATACACCTGCCCGGATATCTCGAGACGGAGAAGGTAAGGATCGCGCAGAACTTCCTCGTGCCGAGGATGCTCTCGCGCCATGGTCTCAAACCGACGGACATCAGGCTCGACGACGCGGCAATCCGGAACATCATACAGCTCTACACACGCGAAGCCGGTGTGAGAAACCTCGAGAGGGAGCTCTCGAAGATTCTGCGCAAAGTCGCGGTGAGCTTCGCGTCGACAGGCAAGGCGACGCCGGTGTCGGTGACGCTGAAGAACGTGGTGCGCTACCTCGGCGTGCCGCACTACCTCGAAAAAGAGGTTCCCGCATCCGATCCCATCGGGGTGGTCACGGGGCTCGCATGGACGAGCTCGGGAGGGGAAATTCTCCGCATCGAAGTGGGATTCATGCCGGGTACCGGGAGACTGTCGCTCACCGGGCTCCTCGGCGACACGATGAAAGAGTCCGCTCAGATTGCCGTGACCTACGCGAGGGGCGTGGCACGTGTGCTCCCGCTGAAAAAGAACTTCTTCAACGAGATGGACGTGCACATCCACGTGCCGGAGGGCGCGATACCGAAGGATGGCCCCAGTGCGGGGATCGCCATGGCCACCGCCCTGGTGTCCAACTTCTTTGGAATTCCCGTCAAAAAGGACATCGCCATGACGGGAGAATTGGCGCTCAGGGGCGAGGTGCTCGCCGTGGGCGGCCTCAGCGAAAAGACGGTGGCGGCGCTGCGTTCCGGCGTGAAAGAGGTCATCATACCCAAAGCCGTCGCCCAGAGCATCAAGGAACTCCCCAAGGAAGTGCGGTCCGGTCTGAAGATACACACGGTGTCCGATATGCGAGAGGTATTGAAGCTCGCCCTCACGAGACCCCTTCCGCGCGCCCCGCGCAGATCCGCCAAACGCGAAATCGAGCACGAAATCGGGTTCTTCGATTACATGAAAGAAACGACGACCACTCACTAGCCCCGCTCAGCACGGCCAGGGAGTTCCCGTGAAGGTCAAGAGCGTCTCGTATCTGGGGTCCTTCGCTGACGCGCGTTCTCTGCCCGGCCCGCACGGTCCGGAAATCGCGTTCGTGGGCCGCTCGAACGTGGGGAAGTCGTCGCTGATCAATACGCTCGTCGGGCGCCGGAACCTCGCGCGGACGTCGAACACTCCGGGAAAAACGAGAACCCTGAACTACTATCTCGTCAACGACGCGTTCTTCTTCGTCGACATGCCCGGGTACGGGTACGCCGAGGTTTCGAAGGGAGAGAGGGCGAAGTGGGAGAGACTCATCGCGGGCTATGTCGCGAAGCGCGAGACTCTGCGCGGTATCGTGCAGCTTCTCGATGTGCGCCACACCCCGACGAACGCCGATCGCGATCTCGTTCTCCTCGTCCAGCGAGCAGGGAAACCGGTCTGTCTCGCGTTCACCAAGGTCGACAAGCTCGGGCGGGCGGGGGTGGGGAAGAACATCGCAGAACATCTCCGCACGCTTGACGTGCCGGACGACACCGCGGTCGTCGCCTTCTCCAGCGAGACCGGGGAGGGCAGACGCGAGCTGTGGGCGTGGATACTTCAAACCATGGAGCTCTAGAAGATGAAGCCGATGAAACTCTTCACTCCCGGGCCGACGGTCGTCCCGTGGAGGGTCCGCGAGAAGATGGCGCGGCCGTTGATCCATCACAGGACCGACGAGTACCGTGCGATCCAGCGCGAGGCGGTAGCGGATCTGCAGCGGTTCATGAAGACGGAGAACCCCGTCTTCCTCCTTGCGGCGTCGGGGACGGGAGCGATGGAGGCGTCCCTCGTGAACGTGACGCGGCCGGGCGAGAAGGTTCTGGTGACCGCGATCGGCAAGTTCAGCGCCCGATGGAAGGAGATCGCTGAAGTCTACGGTCTCGAAGTGATTTCCGTGGAGGCGAAGTGGGGAGACGCCGTGCCTCCCGAGGGTGTGGCGCGGGCCCTCGATCGAAACCCCGGAATCACGGCCGTGTTCACGACGCACGCCGAGACATCCACGGGTGTGCTGCAGGATGTCGAGTCCATCGCTGCGATTGCCCACGAACACGGCGCGCTCGTCGTGGTGGACGCCATCACGACGATATGCGCCGAGCGGCTCGAGACGGACCGATGGGGGCTCGACGCCGTCGTCGGCAGCTCTCAGAAGGGCGTGATGACTCCTCCGGGGCTCTCTTTCCTCTCCCTCTCCGCCGCCGCGCGCGAACGCGTGGAGCGCGGCGGACGCCGGACGTACTACTTCGATCTGAAGCGGACGCTCGCCGTGTACGACAAGGGGGATACGCCATGGACTCCGCCCATCGGTCTGGTGATGGGGCTCAACGAGGCGCTCAAGATGATCGGCGAGGAAGGGCTGGAGAACGTGATCGAAAGGCACGCGCGAAACGCGCGGGCCACGCGAGGCGCGGTGCGGGCCCTCGGTCTCGATTTGCTCTCGTCGGCTCCCGCGAGCTGCACGACGGCCGTTGTGTTCGCAGACGGCAAGGCCGAGGCGGTTCGCAAGCACCTGTTCGACGTGCACGGGATCCGGATCGCGGGAGGGCAAGCGCAGCTCAAGGGGAAGATCGTGCGTCTCGGTCACCTCGGGTACTGTTTCGAATCCGACATTTTTACGCTGATATCCGGTTTCGAGTCGACGCTTCTGGACCTGGGGATCGTCGAGACCGGAGGACGCGGCGTGGAGGCTCTTTTCAAAGTGTTTCACGAAATGTAAACGAAGGGCGGCAGGGGACTCGGCATGTATAAGGTGCTTCTGACCGACAACATGTGCCAGCAAGCCGTGGCGGTGTTCACGGCCTATTCCGAAATCGAGATCGTCTGTGTGGGAACGCTCGGCCGAGCTGAACTCGTCGAACGGGTGACGGATGTCGATGCGGTCATCGTGCGCAGCCCCACCCGGCTCACGCGGGAGATCATCGCCGCGGGGAAGAAGCTCAAGTTCATCGGTCGCGCCGGCGTCGGCGTCGACAACATCGACGTGGAAGCGGCGAGAGAGATGGGAATCCCTGTCCTCTACGTGCCGTCCGGGAACACAATCTCGACGGCCGAGCACACCGTGGGGATGATCATTGCGGCGGCGAGGCGGATCCCCGAAGCCGACCGTTCGATGCGAGCCGGGCGCTGGGACCGTGGAGCCCTCGACGGAATGGAACTCCACGGAAAGACCCTGGGAGTCATCGGTCTCGGACGTGTGGGGCGGGAAGTGGCGCGGCGTATGCTCGGATTCTCCATGAGGATCATCGCGTCGGACCCCAACGTCTCGGAGGAGCAGGCCGCGCGGGACGGAGTCGAGATCGTCGCGCTCGACACGCTTCTTCGCGAGAGCCACGTGATATCCATGCACGTCGCTCTGACGCGCGAGACGACGGGGCTCATATCGGATGGCGAGATTGCCGCCATGAGGGACGGTGTTCTTCTCGTAAACTGCTCGCGCGGGGAGGTCGTCGACGAGGGGGCGGTGGAGCGCGGTTTGGAATCGGGAAAGATCTCGGCGGTTGCATTCGACGTTTTCGCTCACGAGCCGCCTGGCGACGGCGCGCTCTTTTCCCATTCCCGGTCGGTGTTCACGCCCCACGTGGGGGCAGCGACACCCGAGGCGCGCGTCCGGGTCGCCGTGCACATCGCGGAGAGTATCGCCAAGGCGTTGACCACAGGGGAGATCCGGGACGAGTTCACCGCGGGAAGGGACTCGGCGGCCGCTCCCGGGGCGTGATCGCGCGTTGACGCCATGGGCGGCGGGATATATAATTAAATAGGTTACATTATGAGCGTCAGGAAGCTCCATAAGATCGTCTTCGCCCTGTTCGTGGCCGCGGCGTGCCTGGCGCTGCTTGCGGCGCTCGTGATGTCGCCCCAGCCGGCTACGAGTACGACCGACCTCATGTTGAGGCTCCCCGCATACCAGAAGTACAAGTGTGCCTTATGCCATACGTCGGCCGCGCCGACTCTCGAGTCGAACGCGCTCAACGCGTTCGGGCGCGACTTCGCCGCGAACGAAAGCCTTTGGGACCGAACGCTCGCTCTCGTCAACTCCGACGACGACAAGTGTCTCAACGGATTCGAACTGGGCGATCAGGAAGGCGACGGCGTTTACGATTACGCCGGTCAGGCCCTTGAGCACAGCAATCCGAGTGACCCGGCCGACTGTTCGATCGCACTGACCATGAAGACGTGGGGCAAGATCAAGGAGATCTTCCGCAGCGAATTGCCGGATTTCCTGCAAGACCAAGACGTAGGCGAGAACGAGAACGTGAACGAAGAAGATCTCCACGCCGCCGCATGGCCCGTCCATTTTCCTTGATTTCCCGCGCGACACGGTGTATACATACGTGGCTTTGGATCGTTGAACCGCCCTCTCGAGCGGTTGTTTTTGTGCCGGTGCTCTCGTGATGCGGGCGGGATTCGCCGCCGCGAGACGTACCGTCTTCAAGGAGACATCGATGCCGGTATCGCTGGTCGTCGGATGCCAATGGGGTGACGAAGGGAAGGCGAAGATCATCGACTATCTCGCCCGGAGCGCGGACTATGTCGTCCGCTACCAGGGAGGGGCAAACGCCGGCCACACCGTGGTGGTCGGGAAAGAGCGCTTCGCATTCCACCTCGTCCCGTCAGGAATACTCTACCCGCACGTCGCGTGCATTCTCGGGGGTGGGATGGTGATCGATCCCATCGCGCTCGCCTCCGAAATCAGTGCCATTGTCAAGCGCGGCATCGATGTCGACGGTCGGATCTTCGTGAGCGAGCAGGCCCACGTGGTTTTTCCATACCACATGGCGCTGGACAGAGGATCGGAGTCGCGCTTGGGCGCCTCCGCGATCGGATCGACGGGGAAGGGGATCACGCCGGCGTACGTGGACAAAGTGGGCCGGCGCGGTGTGCGGATGGGTGATCTCGTGAGGCCGAAAGCGGAGCTTGCCGATCTGGTCACGGAGAAGATCCGGGAGAACAACGGACGGCTCCGGGATCTCGGAATGCGGCCGCTGCCGGTGAAGCAAACTGCGGAACCGCTTCTCAAAGCGATGAAGATGATTCAACCCCTGATCACGGATACACGGATCATCGTGTGGTCTGCGCTCGAGGCCCGAAAAGAGATCCTGTGCGAAGGCGCACAGGGGGCCCTTCTCGACATCGATCACGGGACGTATCCCTACGTGACGTCAAGTTCGGCGACAGTCGGCGGTGCAGTGGCGGGGGCGGGGATTCCTCCATCGTCCATCGAAAGAGTCATCGGGATCTTCAAAGCGTACTGCACGCGCGTGGGGAATGGACCGTTCCCGACCGAGGAGGAAGGAAAAGCCGGCGAGACGCTTCGCGAGGTCGGAGGAGAGTACGGCACAACGACAGGCCGTCCGCGGCGATGCGGGTGGTTTGACGGGGTTGTGGGACGCACGGTGGTCAAGCTCAACGGGATCACGGAAATCGCGCTCACGAAACTCGACGTGCTCGACTCGTTCGAACGGATCAAGGTGTGCAGGACCTACCGCAGCGGAGGGCGGCGGTTCGAGTATTTCCCGACAACGGTCCGTGCGCTGGCGCGTTGCAGGCCCGAATACGAGACGCTCGATGGATGGAAAGAGGCGGTGACCGGCGCCGGTCGAAAGGCACTTCCTCGGGCGGCGGAGAAGTACGTCGCGCGCTTGGAGGAACTCGTGGGGTGCAGGATCCGCATGATCTCTTTCGGGCCGGACCGGCGTGCCGTGATCGAACGCGAGTAGGCCCGTGCGGTCATCAGTGCTGGCGCGACGGGCGAACGCTGTTTGGCGAGCGAGTCCCTGACGCCTGGGTGCGAGGCCGCTCGCGCATCAGTGGGGGCGGCGAGGCCATCGACGACTCTTAACCGGCTTGACACCTCTCCCCCGGCCATCTATCCTGCAGATCAGTCACATATCACACGATTGGTGAGTCGCTAGCTCATCCGGCAGAGCACGTGCCTTTTAAGCACGGGGTACCGGGTTCGAGTCCCGGGCGACTCACCATTTTTTTGTCCTGCCCCGATCCCGCATGGCTCGGCCTGCAACGCCGATCCGCCGCGCGAAAGCATGCATACAAGCCGCGAGCTTCGTGCTATCGTCACTACGATTATGTGCTCTCGCAGCGGGATTGTGCGGTTCGTGCGGTGTTCTCAAGTATCGAACATGGGAGGTCTCACATGCCGAACGATCTTCCCGGATTTTGCCGGCGCGCGGCGCGCGCTCTCGTTTTGTCGTTGGCTCTCGTGTGTGGTTTGCCGTGGGCAGCCTCCGCGCAGCCGGGTGAAGTGAGGAATTCGCTGCCGAGTCCGTGCAAGTACCCGTCGGGTCTCGCCTGGGACGGGAAGTGGTTCTACGTGGCCGACTGGCGGGAAAGCGAGATATACCGGATCGATCCCTCGACCGGAGAGGTGCGCGAGGTGAAGAAAGCTCCGACCCTGAGACCGAGAGGGCTCGCGTGGGGTGCGGGCGCCGGAAAGCTCTTCGTATCCGACGACAGATCGGGAGGCGTCTTCGCATGGGACTTCGACACGGGCGTTGTCGAGTGGACGTTCCAGGCGCCGGACGCCAAAGCGGCGGGTCTGACGTGGGGTGATGGGGCGCTCTTCATTCTCGAACAGGCGACACGGAGAATCTACAAGGTGATGCCAGAGGACGGGACGATCCTCGCCGACATCGCCGTTCCGGAGAGGACATGCGAGTCCATGGCGTACGATGGGCGCTACTTGTGGATCGGCGACCGCACCAAGAACGAAATCTACATGGTCGATCCCAAGACGGGGATGGTCATCGGTGTCCTCGATGCTCCGGGCCCCTACACCGCGGGATTGGCCTGGGTCGACGGCTATCTGTGGAACGTCGACTTCCAGAATCGAAAACTCTACCAACTCGTGATCGACGCCGCGAAACCGTACCGTCTGACCGACAAGCGGAGCGCGCGCGTGGAGTATTACTGGGCTCTCAACAACTACGGTCCGGGGACGCTCCGGGACGTGGCCTTGAACGTGGCCATCCCCGAAGAACTCCCGAACCAGCATCTGCTCTCCGATGTGGCATTCTCGGCGCCACCGGCACGGATGGTGAGGGACAAGTGGGATCAGCCGTGCGCCGTTTTCGATCTGGGAGCGGCGAACGCGGGCAGCAAAGCGGCGATGACGTACTCGGTCGGCGTAGAAGTCTCGGCCATACGATATCTCATCATACCGGAGAAGACAGGGTCGCTGGGAGACATACCGAGAGACATCCGGACGAAGTACCTCGCCGATGGGGCTCGTTATCGCATTTCGAGTCCATACATCGAGAACGCGGTGAAGACGATTGTCGGCGACGAGGAGAACCCATACTGGATCATGCGCAAGATCTACAATTTCGTGATCGGCAAGCTCGAATACGAGATGACGGGTGGTTGGGACGTGCCCGAGGTCGTGCTGGAGCGCGGGAAAGGATCGTGCTCGGAGTACACGTTCTCCTTCGTGGCGCTGTGCCGGGCGGCGGGACTCCCCGCGCGCTACCAGGGCAGCGTCGTCGTTCGCGGCGACGATTCGAGCATCGACGAGGCGTTCCACCGCTGGGCGCAGGTGTACCTGCCGAACTACGGCTGGGTACCGGTCGATGCCAACCGGGGCGATGCGGAATCGCCGGTGGGGCAGGCCAAGGGTATCGGCGAACTCGCGAATCGTTTTCTCATCACGACTCACAGCGGCGGCGACTCGGAGTATCTCGGCTGGGGATACAACTCCTCCGCTTCGTACAAAATGGACGGACGCTGCAAGGTCGAGGAGGATAACCTTGGCTTCTGGGAACCGCTCGCGGAGAAAACGCCTTAGATCCGGAAATGACCTCTGCGCTCGCGAGGGGATGTGCGGTGGGGGCATCGATGGTCGCCAAGCGGACACCGCGTATGTCTTGCGGAAGAATAACGCTTGAAAAGGGCATCGAGCCGCAGTAAAGTGTCATGTTCGACATCTCGCCTCGTATTGTCCATGGATGACGCCTTCTAGTGCATTTTGAGGTAACAGTCGTAAATGATTGACTTTAAATCATTTGAAGAAATGACGCCTGAGGACTACGACGCCGTCGGCTTCAAGTCGGGCCTCGAGGTGCATCAGCAGCTCCTCACGCAGCGCAAGCTGTTCTGCAGGTGTCCGGCGCGGTGCTACAGCCGGGACTACGACGCGGAGATCCTGCGCCACATGCGGCCGACCCTCCCCGAACTCGGCGAATACGACGGCACCGCGCTGATGGAATTCAAGACGAAGAAGGAAATCCTCTACAGGGTGCATCGCGACACGGTGTGCACGTACGAGATGGACGACACGCCGCCGTTCATGATCGACGAGAGGGCGCTCGACATTGCGATCGAGATCGCGCTGCTGCTTCGCCTCAACCTCGTGAGCGAGCTCCATATCTCCCGGAAGCAGTACTTGGACGGGAGCTTGCCGACGGGTTTTCAGCGGACGACGATACTCGGTGTCGACGGCTGGATACCGTACAAGGACAGACGGATCGGAATCGCTCAGCTCGGTCTCGAGGAAGACTCGTGCCGCGAGGTGTCCGATATCGGTCACGACCGTGTGTTTCTCGCCGATCGCCTCGGTGTGCCGCTCGTCGAACCCGTGACGAATCCGGACATGAAGACCCCGCAGGAGGCGGCGGAAGTGTGCGAGATCATCAGGCGGCTTCTCCGGACGACGGGGAATGTCCGCACCGGACGCGGCGCCGGGCGCGAGGATGTGAACGTGAGCGTCAGGGGAGGCAGCCGCAGCGAGATCAAAGGGGTCTCGAGCATCCGATACATTCCCCTTCTCTTGTACAACGAGGCGATGCGTCAATGGGCTCTGCTCAGAATCCGCGAGACGCTGGAAAAGAGAGGCGTCACACCGCAGACGCTCTCGGCGCGCGACTATGATGTTACGCGGCTCGTCGCCGCGACGCAGTACTATCCCATTCGACAGGCGCTCGACAACGGACAGATGGTGCGGTGCGTCGTCCTCGAACGCTTCGCGGGTGTCCTCAGCGAAAAGACACAGACGGATACGACGTTCGCAAAGGAGATCTCGGACCGCGTGCGGGTGGTGGCCTGTCTCACGACGCTCCCGAACATCGCGCACTCCGATGCCCCGTCGGAGACGGTGAGCGCTGAGGTGTGGAAGACGATCCGTCACCGCGCCAAGGCTAGCCCGGAGGATGCGATCATTCTCGTGTGGGGAAGCGAAACGGATGCCCGGACGGCGTGCAACGAGATCGCCATACGCGCGAAGGAAGCCACCGAAGGGGTCCCGCGCGAGACGCGGCAGGCTCTGAGGGACGGAACGACGGGCTTCGAGAGGATACTTCCGGGGCCCGAGAGGATGTATCCCGATACCGATCTTCCTCCGGTCGCGGTGAGCCGCGATCGAGTGGAAAAGGCGCGGGCGCGG